>CAYPHP010000526.1:0-3773 GCA_964410045.1 uncultured Acidobacteriota bacterium
GGACGCGGGCACCGCATCTCACCGACCGAACTGAATTTCCGCGCCAACATCTACGGCATGAAAAAGCTCGGCGTACAGCGCATCATCTCGCTGAGTGCGGTCGGATCCCTCAAGGAAGAGCACAAGCCGCTGGACTTCGTGATCCCCAGCCAGTTCTACGACCACACCAAACATCGCGCGTCGACCTTCTTCGGCGGCGGGCTGGTGGCCCACGTCAGTTTCGCCCATCCGGTTTGCGCGCAACTCAGCGAGGTGCTGGAAAGCTGCTGCCGGACCGCGGGCGTTCGCGTGAAGCGCGGCGGAACCTACATCTGCATGGAGGGTCCGCAGTTTTCTTCGCTGGCGGAATCAAACCTCTATCGCTCCTGGGGCATGGACGTGATCGGTATGACCAACGCCACGGAAGCCAAGCTGGCCCGCGAGGCCGAGATTTGCTATGTAACGGTGGCCATGGTCACCGACTACGATTGCTGGCACCCGGGGCACGACCACGTGACCGTGGACCAGATCATCGCGGTGCTGAATCAGAACGCCGCCAACGCCGCGCGCGTGGTCAGCGAAGCGGTCACCCGGATGCCCAAGGATCGCACGTGCGCGTGCGGCTCGGCGTTGGCCACCGCGCTCATCACCGACCGCAGCAAGATCCCGGCGGCGACGCGCAAGAAGCTGGGTCTGCTGGTCGACAAATACCTGAAAGCCAAGTGAATGTCTCTTCTCATCGTAGGCTCCGTAGCTTTTGACGGCATCGAAACTCCGCATGGCAAGCGCGACCGGATTCTCGGTGGCGCGGCCACGTACATCTCGCTCGCGGCGAGCTTTTTCACCGCGACCGGCGTAGTGGCCGTGGTCGGAGAAGATTTCGGCGCCGATGACCTGGCCGTGTTCGAGCGCCGCGGCGTGGACACCGCGGGCATCGAGCGGGCTGCGGGGAAAAGTTTCTTCTGGGCCGGCGTTTACAGCGCGGACATGAACGACCGCACCACGCTCGACACGCAACTCAACGTCTTCGCCGATTTCCAGCCCAAGATCCCCGGCGCTTATCAGGATCACACGCATCTATTCCTCGGCAACATTGATCCCGGTTTGCAGCGCAGCGTCCAGGGGCAGATGCAGAAGGCTCAAGTGGTGGGCGGCGACACCATGAACTTCTGGATCTCCGGGCAGCCCGAAGCGTTGAAGAAGACCATCGCCGGCTGGCACATGTTGCTGATCAACGACTCCGAGGCCCGCCAGCTCAGTGGGGAATACAATCTGCTAAAGGCCGCGGCCAAGATTCACGCGATCGGTCCACAGACGCTGGTGATCAAACGCGGCGAGCACGGTGCGACGCTGTATCGCGGCGGAAAGGTCTTCGCCGTACCGGGCTTTCCACTGGACGTGGTCCGCGATCCCACGGGCGCAGGCGATTGTTTTGCCGGAGGCTTTATGGGCTACCTGGCTTCTTGCGGTGAAGCCAGTGAGGCCGCGCTGCGACGCGCGATGGTTTATGGCTCGGTGATGGGCAGCTTCTGCGTCGAGCAGTTCGGCACCGAGCGTCTGCAAAGTCTCACGCGCGCCGAAATTGACGAGCGCTACCGCCAGTTCCGGGAACTCATGAGCTTTGAATGATCGTCGCGACTGCGTGATCGCCGGAGCGGCGGCCGCACTGGCCTCCGCAGCCGCCTTCCTGTTCGTCTTCCGCACCGGCACCACCCTCTACTTCGGCGACGCGGTCGCCCACTTGAATATCGCCCGCAGGATCGTCGACGGGAAAACGCCCGGCTGGACGGAGATCGGCACAGTCTGGCTGCCTCTGCCTCATCTCTTATCGCTGCCTTTCGTCTGGATCGATTCGCTGTGGAGTTCGGGGATCGCGGCAGCGTTGCCATCGGCCGCGGCGTTCGTCATTGGCGCGGTATTCCTCTTCCTGATTGCTGGACAGTGGTTCGAGGATCGCGTGCTCGCCTGGACCACTTTGGCGCTCTACGTAGTCAATCTGAACGTCCTCTACCTGCAAGCGACACCGATGAACGAAGTCCAGGCGATGGCGGCGTTCCTGGCCGCGGTTTATTACGCCGGTCAACGCCGCGCGGTGGCTTGTGGCCTGGCCATCCTGGCGGGCACGCTCATCCGCTACGATCACTGGTTTTACCTGCCATTCTTTGCGCTTTATTTCTGGCGCGTGGCCGGGTTCCGGCAAGCCGCGCGCTTCGCCGCAGTGGCCGCGGCCGGTCCGCTGCTGTGGCTGATCCATAACTTCGCTCTGTACGGCAACGCGCTCGAATGGTTCAACGGTCCTTACTCGGCGAACGCCATTCACGCCCGAGGGCAGTCGGCGGGCCAGCCCGTGCATCCCGGCTATCACGACCTGCCCACCGCATTTCTGTACTACTGGAAAGCGTCGCAACTGATAATCGGCCGCGTTCCGCTCTGGCTCTCAGTTGCCGGCTGGTTCATTCTTCTCCGGCTCCGTCATTCTGCACTCTTCATTCTGGATTCTGCATTGTTGTGGCTGCCCCTGCTTTTCTACACGCTGTCGATCGCCTACGGCAACGTCCCCCTCTTTCTCCCGCAGTGGTGGCCGTTCTCGTTCTACAACGTGCGCTACGCCTCGCAGATGCTCCCGGCGGTGGCCCTGCTGGCGCCGGCCGCGATTCTGTGGCTGCCCAGATTCCGGCGGCAGGCGGCGCTTGCGTTGGTTCTGTTCGTGTCCGCGGGATGGGTTCTGGGAGTCGCGCGCGCCCGCGCCGACGCCTTGGTGGTTTTCCGCGAGGCTCAGGCCAACTCCATGCATCGCCGCTATGCGGTGGATCTGGTGGCCAAGGAGCTTAGCCGGGGGTGCCGCGAGATCTGGCTCTCCGGAGGAGACATGACCGGAGCCATGACCGCGGCCGGAATTCCTTTCCGGCGGTCAATCCACGAAGGCAACCGCGATGCATGGCGGGAAGCCAGCCTGCGTCCGGAAGCGGTCGTCGACTGCGTGGTCACCCAGCCGGGCGACGCGGTGGACCGGGCCATTGCGCGCCTGCCTCACTTTGAGCAATCATTCCGGACCATACTGGAAGTGAGCGCGCCGGGCGAACCCCGCGTGCGCGTCTATCGAAAACGATGATGCGGAGCCAACGTTGAACGTTCCCTTCACCAAAGCCCACGGATGCGGCAATGATTTTCTGCTGGTTCCCGGGAAGCCGGACGCCTTCGGCGACCCAGCGGCCCTGGCCGTAGCGATCTGCGATCGCCATCGCGGCGTCGGCGCTGACGGCCTGTACTTCGTGACGTCGCCGGCCACTGGAGCCGACGCCGCCGATGCCAAGGTCCATCTTTACAACTCCGACGGTAGCGCCGCGGAATTGTCCGGCAATGGAACGCGCTGTGTGGCCGCGTGGCTGGTGGCGGCGGGCGTGTCGTCGAACCCGTTGCGCATTCTCACTGGAGCGGGCCTGCGTGAGTTGCGTCCGATTGGCGGGACTTCCTTTGAGATGGCGATTGGCGTTCCCCGCGTCCGGGTCACGGAGCATGGCTTCACCGACGTGGACCTGGGCAATCCGCAGTGCATCAACTTCGTCGAGCATTTCGATTTCGACTGGAAAGCGCGCGGCGCCGAGTTGGAGCGCCATCCGCATTACCCGCGCAAGACCAACGTGGAGTTTGTCCGGGTGCGCGACCGCCATCGCATCGAGATCCGCATTTGGGAGCGCGGCGCGGGCTGGACGCTCTCGTCGGGAACGGGCGCCACGGCCTCGGCCGTGGCCGCCGTCCACGCCGGACATTGCACTTCGCCGGTGACGGTCGAG
>CAYPHP010000527.1:0-3771 GCA_964410045.1 uncultured Acidobacteriota bacterium
GGTATCCGCAATGTGCTGAAGATGCCCGACATCATCGGCGTCGAGGAGATGGAAAACCTGGCCACGCTGCAAGCTGTAGCCGCCAAGGTGAACGCCGACGCGGTGGCCGCCGGCCAGCCCAATCCGGGCTATTCGGCCTACCTGGTGGAAGGCAACGATGTGGGCGGAATTGATGTGGGCTTCCTGGTGAAGTCGCGGGTCTCCGTGGTCGACGTCACCCAGGTGGGCAGCAACGCCACTTACATTGATCCGACAAGCGGTCTACCGGCGCTGCTCAATGATCGCCCGCCGCTGGTGCTGCGTGCCAGCATCATCGGTTACCCAGTAACAGTGATCGTCAACCATCTGCGCTCACTCAACGGTATCGATGACCCAGCCGATGGTCCGCGTGTCCGCGCCAAGCGCCAGGCCCAAGCCGAATTTCTGGCCAATCTGATTCAGGCCCGGCAGGCGGCCGATCCCACGGAGCGCATTGTCTCCATCGGCGACTACAACGCTTTCGAGTTCAGTGACGGCTACGTGGACATGATCGGCACCATCCAAGGCACACCCACTCTGGCCACCCAGGTGATCCTGGCCAGCTCCGATCTGGTGAACCCCGATCTGACCGAGCTGACGAATCTGCTGCCGGCCAATCAACGCTACAGCTACTCCTTCGATGGCAGCGCTCAGGAACTGGATCACATTCTGGTGAACCAGCCGCTGATGGCACGCTTCAGCCGGTTCGCCGTGGCCCGGGTGAACGCCGACTTCCCGGAGAGTTACCGCAACGACTCCAACCGGCCGGAGCGGCTCTCCGATCACGATTGGCCGGTCGTCTATTTCAGTTTCCCGCCGGAGTTCGTCAATGCGTCGCCGGTGACCACGCCCGACGCGGTGAGCACGTTGGAAGACACGCCGCTGACCTTCGCAGCCTCCACGCTGAAGGTCAACGACACGGCTGGTCCTTCCCACGAAAGCAGTCAGACCCTGACGGTGACCGCGGTCTCCTCGAGCAGCGTGAACGGCGGCATCGTGTCGATATCCAGCGGCAACGTCAGCTACTTACCGGCCGCCAACTTCAGCGGCGCGGACAGCTTCACCTACACCGTCTGCGACAACGGCACCACCTACGGGCTGCCCGATCCCAAGTGCTCCACCGGCACCGTGAACGTCACGGTGATTCCGGTGAACGATCCGCCGGTGGCCACCTCGTCGGCCCTCGCAGTTTCCGTGCAGTACAGCGATTCCATCGTCGCGGTGGCCTTTACCGGTTCCGACATTGACTCTCCGGGAACCGCGCTGACCGCTGCGGCCTCCTGGAAGAAAGTCGGCGATCCGGCGTTCCAGAACACCACGCCGCTCGGCGGACTTGCGCTCGCGCTGGCATCCACGGGTGCGAACACCCGGCAGTGGACGTTGTCCGGCCGTGCGCTGGTGGCTCCTGGATCCTACGTGGTTCGCGTGGTGGTCAGTGATGGCCAATTCACATCGCTGGCCGACCTCGGCATCACGGTAACCAAGGAAGACGCGCGCGCCAGCTACACCGGCGCATTGTTCGCCTCTACATCGTGCGCGACGTGCAGCACCGGTACCGTAACCCTCAGCGCCGCCATCCAGGACATCACAGCGGTGGCCGGGAGCGGCGACAGCGAAGCTGGTGACATCCGCAATGCCACGGTCACCTTCGTGGATCTGGATACCAACACGCCGATTTCGCCGGCCATCCCGGTTGCCCTGATCAGTTCCGGTGACACGCTGACCGGCTCGGCCAGCTTCGCTTGGAACGTAGACATCGGCCCTGCAGACTCCCGCTCGTTCACCATCGGCGTGATGGTGGGCAACTTCTACGTAGGTTCCGACGACACTCTTTTGACCGTGTCCAAACCCAGCTTCTCGTCGGCCACCGGCGGCGGCTTCCTGGTGATGGAAAGTTCCAGCGGAACGCTGGCCGGCGCGCCCGGTAGCAAGAGCAACTTCGGCTTCAAGGTCAAGTTCAACAAGACGGGCCGGAACGCTCAAGGCCACTTCAACGCCTTGCTGCGCAGCAACCTGACGACTCCGATCGGCTCCTGCCCCGGCACGGGCTTGCGAATTTATCAGGTCAGGAGCACAGCGATGGGCACATTTGCCGTGCAGGACAATCAAGCGACGTTTGAAACCAAGGCCAACATCCAGGACGTGACCAATCCCACCAGCCCATGCACGGTGGACGGGAACGCGCGTCTGGTTGTCACGCTCACTGACAACGGCAACCCCGGTTCTTCCGACGCGCTGGGAATCACTCTTTGGCAAAGCGGAGGCGCGTTGTGGTTCTCCAGTTTCTGGAACGGCGTAGCCACGGTGGAGCGGATGTTGGGTGGCGGCAACCTGCAAGTGCGGTAATTTGGCGCGCGAAAGGGAGGGTGATCAGCTCACCCGGCGCAACTTGGTCACCCTCCCGTCGGAGATCCATTCCACAACGTAGATATTTCCTTCCTTGTCGAAACAGGCGGCGTGCGGGGAGATGAACACTCCGTCTTTCCGCTGTTCGTGAGGCAGGTTGGGCCAGCCCTTGATCTTCCATACATCCGGATTGTCTCCCAGGTGCGTGATCAGCTTGTTGTGCTCATCGAACAGGGTCACGCGCCCCCGCAGATCGGGAATCACCATCACCTTGCCGCGCTGGTCAAAGTGGCAGGGATAGCGCAACTCATCGGTGACGAATCCTAAATGCTGGCCGTCGAGCGAAAACGTCTGCAAGCGGAAGTTGGCGCGATCGGCCACCACGACCACGGGCCGGCGCCCGCGCGTATCGATCCAGATGCCGTGCGGGCAATCGAGCTTGCCGGGTTCCTTGCCTTTGCCGCCCCATGTGCGGATGTACTTGGCCCGCGAATCATATTGGTGGATGTAACTCAGGCCATAGCCGTCGGCGACGTAAAAGTCTCCATTCGGCGCCACAGCCACGTTGGTCGGGCGATACTGCTTGGCGTTTTGATAGACGCCGGCCTCTTGGGGATACTCCAGCGTCCAGACGGTCTCACCGTCGAGCGTGGTCTTCACGACGATGTTGCGATCGATGTCGGCCAGGTAGAGATACTCGGTGCGTCCCTCCTTGCTGAGGAACATTCCGTGCGCGCCCTTCTTGAACTCCGCGCCCCAGGACTTCACGAACTTGCCGCGTTGATCGAAGATCACCATTGCGTCTGCACTCTGGTTGTGGACCAACACGCGTTGCTGGGAATCCACCACCACGCCGTGGGTATATCCGTAATGGATCGAGTCTGGCGGCTGGCCCCAACCAGGGACCAGTTCGTAGCGATACTTGCCCTGGCCGAGAATCACTCCGGCCATGCCCATGAGGAAGCCGCGGCGGGTGAGATCTTCCATGGCTCATCCTACATTAGGTTGTACCCGGACAGGCTAGACAGCCTGTCCTACGAGTGCATACAAATCCTGCATCGAAACCGGAAACGCGGAGGCGCCGGGATGGCCGACACAACGGCCGCCGGCGGCGCAGCCCAGCCGCGCACAATCTTCGAGACTCCGGCCGCTGACCAGCCCCGCCAAAAACCCAGCGGCAAAAGCGTCGCCGGCGCCGGTGGTGTCCACCACCGGCACAGAAAACGCCGGCAGTTCGCGCCGCTCGGAACCGGTGGCCAGCAAACAGCCGCTTTCTCCCCTCTTGATTACGACCGCGTTGCAGCCGGCGTCCAGGAAGAACGCCGCACATTCTTCCGGTGCGGCACGGCCAGTCAGGGCCGTGGCCTCGCGCTCGTTGGCCAGGAACACGTCGATCAGCGGGAAGCA
>CAYPHP010000528.1:0-3769 GCA_964410045.1 uncultured Acidobacteriota bacterium
TAGTCCAGCAGCGCGGGAACGTTCATCAGCGCGTCGCCGCCGAAGTACATGCCGACGCCGGGACGCTCGCTGGTTCCCGACGGTCAATAGCCGGCGATCAGCCCGCAGCCCAGACCGTCGTTGCAGGCAAAGCCCTTCTCCATGGCGATCTTGCCCCACAAGAACGCGCGATTGAAGACCAGGTCGGGCGTTTCGAGTTGGGTGGTGCGCGCCAGGAAATCGCGCCAGTGGGTTTCCATGGCGGTCCGAAGTTGCTCCCGCTTCTCCAACACGGACTTGTAGACGGCGCGGGCGGCCTCGCCGGCTCCGGCTTGCGTTTTTCCGGCAATCACAATCACCGCACGGCCCCGACCCGCGGCGAACGGCTTCATCCGCAACGTCGTGGGCCGGTCCGGGAGCATGTGGTCGCCTTCGTCGGTGAAGGCGTCGAACGCCGGGCTGCCGATCACCGCTGCCGCTCGGCGCGTGGGTTCCGCCAGCAGCATGGCGGTCTGGTCCTTCAGCCACGCGTTGTATTGCCCACCCAGGGATGCCGGCCACATGGGTTTGAGATCGTTGCGGAACTGCGTGTAGATGGTCAGGCCCTTGGATGATTCCACTTCCAGTTCCACGATCAGGGCCGGCTCGTCGTGCGGCGCCCACAGGATTTCCTTCACCGTGAACGCGGCATGCGAATACGTGATGGTTGTGGCCGCGGGAGTCACTTCCACGTGAGTTGCCAGGCTGTCGGCTTCCACGCGCTCGAGGCTCCCTTCGATCTGGAACAGCAGGCGGAAGTCGTGCAGCACCTTGATGGGAAAGACCCACGCTTCGAAGACCCCGGCGCCATTTCCAAAGATCGCGGCGCGGCGGCCGGAAGCCTCGATGTACCGGCGCGCCTGTGCGGGCTCCTTCCAAACGGGCAGGGGCTGAGCGACGCAAGGCGCGCAAAGAGTGAGAAGAGCACAGTACAATGTGAGCTTGAGCCCTGTTGACATCGCTTTTGAAATCCTGGCCTTTCTCTTCGCCCTGAGTGTACACGAGGCGGCGCACGCCTGGACCGCCGATCGCTGCGGAGACCCGACTGCGCGGTTGCTCGGCCGCGTCACCTTGAACCCCTGGCCGCACGTCGACGTTTTCGGAACCATCTTGATGCCGCTGGCGGGCATCGTTTCCGGGCTGCCGGTTCTCGGATGGGCCAAACCCACGCCGGTAGACTTGAGCCGCCTTCGGCATCCGCGGCGCGACGACATCCTGGTGACCGCAGCGGGTCCGGCCAGCAATTTTGTGATCGCGCTGGCGGCCTTATTGGTGTTGCTCGCGGTTCGCGTGTCTTCCCCGGAAGGCCGCGACGTGATTCGCACGCTGGCCTTCAGCGGAGGACGCTTCACCGGCAGCTTCGGCGACGCCACCTTCATCACCCCGGTCGCGCTGCTGGTCTATCGCTTCCTGTTCATCAACGTGCTGCTGGGCGTTTTTAACCTGATCCCCATCCCGCCGCTCGACGGTGGACATATCATGGGACGCCTGATTCCCTCATCCTGGTTGCCGGCCTGGGATCAGATCAGCCGGTTCAGCTTCATGATCCTGATCGGGCTGCTCTATCTCGGAGTCCCTTACCGGCTGTTCGCTCCGGTGCTCGGCGTGTTTCACATGATGTTAGGGTTGTAGGCCATGCTCCCGACATACGCAGACGTCGTTGCGGCGCGCGGGCGGATCGCCGGTGGCGTCTACTACTCGCCTTGTCCGGAGTCGCTGCACTTGAAGGAAGTCTGCGGGTTCTCCGTCTACTGCAAGCAGGACTACCTCCAGCCGACCGGTAGCTTCAAAGAGCGTGGTGCGCGGAATGCCCTGCTGTTGCTGGAGGAAAACAAGCGGAAGCGCGGCGTCGTCGCGGCGTCGGCGGGCAATCACGCCTTGGGTCTGGCGTATCACGGCCGCCTTCTTGGTATTCCAGTGAGTGTGGTCATGCCGGAGTTCGCGCCGCTGATCAAGGTCTCCACATGCCAACGCTTCGGCGCTCGCGTCATCCTGCACGGTCACAGTTTTGGAGAAGCGAAACAACGCGCCGACGAATTGGCCGCGGCCGAAGGACTCACTTACATTCACGGCTACGACGACCCGGGGATCATTGCCGGACAGGGCACAATGGGCCTGGAGATCCTGGAACAGGTCCCGAATGCCGACGCCGTGGTGATCCCGATCGGCGGCGGTGGTCTGATCGCCGGAGTAGCGCTGGCGATCAAGGAGCAGCGGCCCGGCATCGAACTGATCGGCGTTGAGCCGGAGGGCGCGGCCTGCTACTCAGCGGCGCTCGAAGCCGGGCGTCCGGTGGACATCACCTGCCGCGCGACCTTGGCCGATGGGCTGGCGGTCACCCGCGCCGGCGAAAATGCATTCGCCATCGCTCGCCGGCATGTGGATCGCGTGGTCCGCGTGAACGAGGATCAGATCGCCTTGGCCATCCTCCGCCTGGTCGAGATGGAAAAGGGAGTGGTCGAAGGGGCCGGAGCGACGCCGCTGGCCGCGGCGCTGAGCGGACAACTCGATCACCTCAAGGGCAAGACGGTCGTCCTGGCCCTCTGCGGCGGCAACATTGATCCGGCCATCCTCAGCCGCGTGATTGAAAAAGGCCTGGTCGCCGACGGGCGCATCGGCAAGTTCACCGCCGTGATCAGCGACCGTCCGGGCGGCCTGGCGCGCTTTGCGGCTTTGGTGGCCTCGACCGGAGCCAGCATCAAGGAGGTGCTGCACGATCGCGCCTTTTCCGGCCCCGACGTTTCCGCGGTGCAGGTCTTGTGCATCATCGAAACCCGTGACCGCGCCCACCTTGCCGAGGTCTACCGCCGTCTGCGCGCCGACGGCGTCGAGGTGGTGGAGCACGAGGCCGGGTAGGATCAGCTTATGGAACCAGCCAAGCCCGACCGGATGCTGTCCTTGGATGCCTTCCGCGGCATGACCATCGCCGGAATGATCCTGGTGAACAATCCGGGAACCTGGACGGCGGTGTACGGCCCACTGCAGCACGCGCCATGGCACGGCTGGACGCCCACCGACCTGGTCTTCCCGTTCTTCCTGTTCATTGTTGGCGTGGCCATCACCCTGGCGCTGAAGAAAGACCAACCTGGTGCGCATGCCAAGATCATTCGCCGGACGCTGATCATCTTCGCCCTGGGCCTGTTTCTGAACGCATTTCCTGCCTACGACATGGCCACCTTGCGCTACTGCTTTGCCGCGCTGATCTACCTGCATACGGGATGGAAGAACCAGGCACGGATCGCGCTGGGCGTGCTGCTGGGCTACTGGCTGCTGATGACCGCCGGCGGCGATCTGAGCAAGCACGGAAACTTGGCTGCGATCGTCGACCGCGCTCTGCTCGGCAGGCACATCTATACGCCGGATTACGATCCGGAGGGTCTGCTCAGTACCTTGCCGGCCATCGCCACCGCCTTGTGCGGCGTGCTCACCGGCCACTGGCTGCGAACTCCACGTTCGCCGTTTGAAAAGACGGCGGGACTGTTCGCGGCGGGCACCGCCGGGGTCGTGCTCGGATGGGTCTGGAATCTCTGGTTCCCGATCAACAAGGCGCTGTGGACCAGTTCCTACGTACTGTTCACCGCGGGACTGGCGCTGCAATTCCTGGCCCTTTGCTTCTGGCTCATGGACATCCATGGATTCAAGGCCTGGGCCAAGCCGTTTGTGGTCTACGGCAGTAACGCGTTGGCGGTCTACTTTCTGTCCAGCCTGGCGGCCGACATCTCGGTGAGCTTCTCGCTCACGCAGTCCAATG
>CAYPHP010000529.1:0-3750 GCA_964410045.1 uncultured Acidobacteriota bacterium
CGCGTCGTTGAGCTGATTGAAGTAGTCGAACGTCACGCTGGTGGCCAGGTCGGTGGATTGGCTGAGTGAGTTCAGGTGCAGGTTGAAGCGATTGTCGTTGCTGTTAGACGGGTCAAGCGGTGCCACTCCCGCCAGGGTTGAGTTTGCCGCCGAGTTGACCGTGCCCAGGAGCCGGGTAGCCGCGGTGAGCGCATTGGCATCGGCCGCCGCTTGAATTTCACTCTGGATGACGTAGCGTTGCCCCACGTCTACGGCCAGAGCTAAAGTCCCTAACACGACCATCGCCAGCAGGAAGACCAGAAACAATGACGCGGCGCCCTTCTGATTGCGGATTGAAGAGCCGCGTCTCATTGCTTCTTCTTCGGTGCGCCTTCTGTCTTCTTGGCCTCTTCGGCGTCCATGCGCCCGCGCGGACCGACGAACTTCGGCTGATCGACGTTGGGATTGGAGCCGTCGAGGAAGGTCTTCGGATACTGCGGCAAAGGAATGTTCACTCCGGGCGCTTGGGCGCGCACGAACCGCGGCGTGATCACCACCAGCAACTCGGTGTTCGTCTTGCTCAGGCTGCGGCTCTTAAACAGGTTGCCGATGATCGGGATGCTTCCGATCCAGGGGAACTTGCTGACTACTTCACTCACCCGGTTGTCGATGAGTCCGGCAATGGCGAAGCTTTCCCCGTCGCGCAGATCCACTTCCGTCTCCGCGACGCGCGTGCTGATGGCCGGGATCAGAAATCCTTGAATGGTCAGAGCATTGGAGAAATCCAGGGAACTAACCTCCGGGCGGACCCGAAGGTGGATGTTGCCGCTGGCTTCCACCGTCGGTGTGAAATTAAGCTGCACGCCGAATTTGCGGAACTGGATGGTGACCACGGGAGCCGCTGTGCCGCCCGATCCGCTCGTGGTGATCACCGGAAATGGGAACTCGCCACCGGCCAGGAAGCTCGCTTCCTTGCCGCTTACCGTAATCAGATTCGGTTCGGCCAGGATCTCCAGCAGGTTGTTCATCTGCAGCAGCTTCAACGTGCCGCCGATGTCGATGTCCGGCCGGAAAGCGAACAGGTTCAGCAGGTCGCTTACGCTCACCTGAACGTTACCGAGCTGCCCTTGCTGATCGGACTGCAATTGCCCGATCCGCGGGAACTGGAATTGCTGCGTCGTCAGCGTACCCAGGATCCTGGGATTCGTGCTGAAGAGGTTCATCCCCAACTGGCTAAGCGCGGTGCGGTCCACGGTGGCGAACTTCACCTGGAGCATCACCTGGCGATTCTCCGGCTGCGGCGCCTGCAGCATGTTGACCACTTGCTTGGCGTACATCGAGGCGATGGCCACGGCGCGCTGGGCCACATCCTGCGAGGTGACCACGCCGGTAAGCAACACGGCGTCTTTGCTGCTGGAGACCTTGATCAGTTCATTGGGCAGTGCGGTTTGAATCTGACGCTCCAGCGTGCTCAGATCCGCATGGACGGTCACGTCGTAGCGGGCCAGCCCAGCCTTGTGCCAGACCAGCACGGTGGTCAGCCCGGGCGCCTTGGCGTTCACCACTACTTCCTGCGGCCCGACCACCACGGCGTCGGCGATGGACGGCTCGGAGACCGCTACGCGGTCAACCACGTCCTGGAACTGCAGCAACTCGCCGCGCCCAACGACCAGCGTGACTGCATGCAGCTTGGGCGCAGCCAACGGGACGGGCTTGTACTCCTGCGGCGGCGTTGCCGGAACTTGAGGTTCCTGCACCCAAAGCAACAACAGCGGAAGGAGTGCCAGCCAGGGCATCAAAAGATTTCCTCAGTGAGCTTGGTCCCGCGGAACACCTTCACGACCACCTTGCCCTCCTTGGGGTCCTTGGGCTTGGGAGGCGGCTTGGGGGCTTCCACGGGTGGAGGCGCTGCCACCGGCCCGCGCGGACCTCGTTCCGGCTCGGCGATCCCCAGGTCCTCCGCATAGACCGCTTGGGCTTCCGTCGTCTCGTTGTCGAGCGGATTGCGCAGGGCCAATTGGATCTTGCCGCGTTGCGTGGCCAGCGCCACGCGAGCCGCTTCCTCGGGCGTAACCAGCAGCGTTACCGTGGCCAGTGGTCCGCTGACCGGCGCCGCCGGCGGATCGCCAGGCTTCTGTGAGGGACGCTGCATGTTTCGGCCGAAAGCCAACACCGTGACATTCTGAAGGATCGTGGTGGCCGCACTGTCGCCGTTCGGAAGAGAGCGCGTAAACACTACGTCCACCTTGGTTCCCGGCTGGACGAAACCGGCCACACCGATGGTCTCATTCACCTGGACGGTGACCGCGCGCTTGCCCGGCTCAATGATCGCGGTCAGCCCTTCCCCGCCCTGCTTGGGGGCCAACTTGCTCTCGAGGATTAGTTCATTGGCGCTCAACGGCAGCAGCACGGCCCGCGCGAGCACGTCGGAGGTGTTGGCGATGTGGCCAACCGGGAGGTCCTTGCGTGCAATCTCAGCTAACTTCAAGTCAGCTGCCGCCAAGCGCCGTCCGACGGGCAGTTCCCGCGCCGCGGCCACCACCTGTACCGTGTCGCGCGCGGAAGGCGCGGTGGCGCGCCGGAAGATCATCCAGCTCAGCAGGCCTGCGGCCAGCCATGCAGCACCGAAAAACAGTATCACTCGATTTCGATTCATAGGATCGACCTGGGCCCAATCCAAAGGAACAGTGCACATCCAGCAGCGATCACCACGCCATACGGCAAACGGCCGGCAGCCGTGTCCAGCTTGCGGGCGTCGTCCACTCGACCGCCTCCAAGCAAGAAGACCAGACGCGCAGTGTTCCGCAAGGTCGCGCCTAAACGGCCGCGCGCCACCGCCAGTCCCACCGCGGCGATGCCCCCGAGGAGTCCGGTATAGATAAAGATGACGACCAAACCCTGCGGTCCGGCCAAGGCGCCTGCGGCCGCCATTAGTTTCACGTCCCCTGCGCCCATGCCTCCGAGAGCGAACAGCGGAAACAACACCGCCAGGCCCAGCAGCCATCCACCGAGGGCGAAGCCAACACCACGCCAGCCGTCGCGATAGCCGTGCCAAGCCAGGCCGACGATCGCGGCAGGCAGGGTCAGCCAGTTCGGGATCCGCCGCGAGACGGCGTCCCAGCCTCCGGCCAGCACCGCGAGCGTCAGCAGCATCGCGTCTTCGATCCGGCTCACCCGGGCCCCCTCTCCCTTTGCTTCTCAAAGACCAGCGCGACGCGGTCGGCGTGGGCCACGCGCCAGTGCTTTGTAGCCAACAACGCCTGCGCCAGAGCCTGGTCGGGACGCACAAGAACGTAGTTCACCTGCTCAGCATCGAGTGCCGCATCCCAGCCCGGCTTCACGTCCGCGATCGTTGCGTAGCGTTCCAGAAAGTCCGTGCCGTAGAAATCGCTGCGCCCGTCGACAAACACCTTGAGACGTCCGTCAAAGCGGTAGATCAGATAGCCGCCCCATTGATCGCGCGCGAACAATCGGGCTGAATCCCGCCGCGTCTCGAAGAAAGCAGCCGCTTGGACCGGGAAAGTTTCGGGGTCGAAGCCTGAAGGCATCACGCGGATCGCGGCCGAGGCCAACACTACCGCCAGCACCAGCGGAACAACGCCGAGCATCTGACGGTCCCAGGCGCGCAACCGGTCGCCGTAGTCGAGAATCGAGGACAGGCGATTCCGCCTCAACGTGCGCAGCTCGACGGTGATCAGCGCCAGCGCGACGGGTAACGTCACCACCGCGCAGGTCGGCAAATGCCGAGCCGAGTAAAGACCTAGGTGCAGC
>CAYPHP010000530.1:0-3741 GCA_964410045.1 uncultured Acidobacteriota bacterium
GGCGGTGATCATCGCCTTGATCCTGCTGGGCCGCTATCTCGAGCACCGGGCCCGCTCCCGCACCAGTGAAGCGATCCAGAAACTGGTCGCCCTTCAGCCGCGCACCGCCCGCGTGGAGCGGCACGGAACGCTCGCCGATCTTGAACTTGATGACGTTCGGGCAGGGGACGTGGTGGAGGTGCGCCCGGGCGACCGGTTTCCCCTGGACGGCGTGGTCCTTGAAGGGATCTCGTTCGCCGACGAATCGATGCTCAGTGGTGAAAGCATGCCGGTGGAAAAGCACCCGGGCGCTGCAATCACCGGAGGCACACTGAACGGATCCGGGTGGCTTCGCTACCGCGTGACACGTCCCGCCGAGGATTCCACCCTGGCCCAGATCGTTAAGCTGGTGGAAGAGGCCCAGGAATCCAAGGCCGGATTGCAGCGCCTCGCCGACCGGGTGGCAGGCGTATTCGTCCCTTTCGTTCTGGCGACCGCCGCACTCACGTTGGCGGCGTGGGTGGGATCGGGTGGTGGCTGGTCCCAAGCGGTAGTGTCCGCGGTATCCGTACTGGTGATCGCTTGCCCATGCGCGATGGGCCTGGCCACGCCTACCGCGATCATGGTGGCTACCGGCAGGGGCGCTCAGTCCGGAATGTTGCTCAAGGGCGGCGCCAGCCTGGAGAAAGCCGGGGCGATCAACTTCGCGGTCTTGGACAAGACCGGAACCATCACGTACGGACGTCCCGAAGTGAGGGAAACGGTCGATCTCGGCCGCGATCCGGGCTGGCTGGCCAAGGCTTCAGCCGTCGAGAGCCGTTCGGAGCATCCCTTGGCCGCAGCCGTCGTCCGGTACGCTAGGCCGTCTGACGCTCCGGTGACCGATTTCCGGGCGCACCCAGGGAAGGGAGCGCAGGCCAGAGTCGGCGGGGAGGCCATTGCCGTCGGCACGCGGCAACTGATGCGCGAGATCGGCGCTGTGGTGGCGGCTGCGGAAAGCCGCATCGACGTGATCGAGCGCCAGGGTCGCACCGTTCTCCTGGTCGCGCGGGGCGGTGAGCTTGTGGGACTCATCGCCGTCGCTGATCGTCTGAAGCCGGAGGCTCCCGCGGCCGTCGCGGCGCTAAAGACCCTAGGGATTGGCGTTGCGCTGATCACCGGAGACAACCGACGGGTGGCCGAGTCGATCGCGCGGGAAGCGGGAATCACGGACGTCGTTGCTGAAGTGCTGCCTCCGGACAAGGCCGCTCGGATCCAGGAACTGAAGAAGCAGGGGAGGACCGTAGCGATGATCGGCGACGGCGTGAACGACGCACCCGCACTGGCCGCCGCCGATGTCGGTGTCGCCATAGGTACCGGCGCGGACATCGCCGCTGAAGCCGCGGACATTGTCCTGGTAGGCGGCGATCTCGGGGCCATTCCGCGGGTTATTCAACTCAGCCGCCGCACGCTGCGGACCATCCGCCAAAACCTGTTCTGGGCCTTTGTCTATAACGTGGTGGGCATACCGCTGGCGGCCTTCGGGAAGCTGGATCCGATGTTCGCGGCGGCGGCGATGGCCTTTAGTTCGGTGAGTGTCGTGGCCAACAGCTTGCGCCTGCGCACCGTCCGGCTGGATCCCTGAACTTCTGAAGTCGATCCGCAACTGCTTGTTGGACAATGTGATAGGATCAGACCACACTTGCGAGGGGTGGCTCTTGCCGGGCTGGAAGAAAGGCTTGCTTTCGCCCGCCTGTGTGAATAGAGTGAGGGTTGTTTCTGCCTAGCAGCGACCGCGCCAAGGATGGTTTGAGCAAAGTGGCGGACCACACTGTCGTCCCAGCTTGGCGCTTCGGGCGCGTCGATTCTCTTCCTCAACGATCGGTCCTCACCAAGGTGTGCGTGGCCATGTCGGCCGCGGCTGCGGTGAGTGTGGTCTTTTCGATTGCCGTCAGCCAGATCCTCGTGGGGATGGCTCTGACGCTGTTGCTCATCACGCGCCAGAAGATCGAAATGCCACCTCTGTGGCGCCCCCTGGTGGCTTATGTCGGATGGACGCTCGTGGCCCTCCTGGCGGCTTCCGCGCCGGACCGCGGGCTTCCCCAGATCAAGAAATTCTTCATCTTCCTGATCCTGTTGGTGGGCTACACGCTCATTCGCCGCACCGTGGACAGCGAGTGGATCTCGCGCGCTTTGGTTGCGGCGGCCTCCCTGGCGGCCGTCGTCAGCATCGCCGAGTTCGCGCATTCCTACGTCAAACTGCGGAACGAGGGCGCCGACTTCTACACCGCGTACTCGCTGAGCCGGATTACGGGATTCATGGGCCACTGGATGACCTTCAGCGGGCAAGAGATGCTGATCTTGATGGTGCTGCTGGCGTGGCTCCTTGGGCGCACCATATCGCCGGGAATGCGCGTGGCCGGTTGGGCGGCGCTGGGCTTGATCGTGGCCGCGCTGATGCTGGGTTTTACACGCGGAGTGTGGCTCGGCGCCCTGTGCGGATCCGCCTACCTCCTGTGGCACGGCCGCCGCCGCTGGTTGGTGGCCTTGCCAGTAATGGCGCTCTTGTTCTATGCCGTCTCTCCCGATTGGATGAAACTGCGGCTGCGATCGGTGGTGGACCAGAACGACAATTCCGTGCTCGCGCGCGTGACCATGTGGCGCGTGGGAACGGCCATGGTCCAGGCTCATCCGTTCGTGGGAGTGGGTCCGGACGGGGTCAAGGACAATTTCCAGCGTTACCGGCCGGACGCCTACGTCCCCGACGCGTTTTACGGGCACCTGCACAACAATCTGCTTCAGATCGCCGCCGAACGCGGTCTGCCCGGCCTGGCCGCATTTGTTTGGCTGCTGGCGGCGGCGATGATCCACATGTTCCGGCGGGCCCGCGCCGCTGACGACCATGGCTGGCCAGGCGCTTACCTGGCCAGGGGCGCGCTGGCCGCGACCATCGCGTTCGTGGTGGCGGGATTCTCCGAGTACAATTTCGGCGACTCCGAGGTCGCCATGCTCTGGCTCTTCCTGCTGGTAAACGGCTACTCCGTCGGCCGTGACCTGCCGCCCGCCCCCGGTCCCCTGGTCGAGGAAGCCGAACCGGAAGCCGTTGCCGTCGCCTGACGGCCTGAATCCCCATGGCCGACGACCGCCTCCGCCGCCTGGCTCTGAAAATCGAAGAATTGCGCCGCAAGGACGATGCTGCGGCCTCGCGCCGCCACGAGATCGAACGGCAGCGCGAGGGTGCGGTGCGCGAGCTCCACGAGCTGTGCACCCGCTTCGCGGAACGCTTGAACTCCTACGTGCGCGAGGACCGGTTGGAGGTTACGCCCGAGGAGTTGCTGCAGGAAATCCCCTCGGACTGCCGCCTGCAGTTCATGATGAACGTGCGCGGCCGCGTCCTGTTGATCGACCTGGAGGCGCCCAGTTCGCAGGTGTCCACGGAATTGTTCCGCAAACCATACATCGTGCAGGGAGAAGTGCGCTTCTTCAACCAGGAGTACCTGGAGAACGCCCGTATCGAAGAGCACGGGCTTTTCTTCTGCCCGGGCGAGGGTCCCCGGGAGAGCGACGGCCGCCGCCGCGGGGCCTGGCTCTTCTGGAACGGCCGCACCTACAAGTCGGGCGCCGTGGACGAGAACTATCTGGCCGGATTGATGGAAGAATTGATGTAGGCGCGGCCTGCCGCCGCGCGTTCGACGCAACCACGATCTTCGTTGCAGCTTCTCAACCCGAGGTGTACCATGAACCACAAATCCATCCTGCGAATCCTGGGAGCGGTCCTGACTT
>CAYPHP010000531.1:0-3741 GCA_964410045.1 uncultured Acidobacteriota bacterium
ACAACCAACGGCTGACTCAGCGCTGTACTAATGGCCGCACTCTGATTGTCCCCGCTGATCTTGCTCAACCCCGAGGCGAACGGCAGCACCTTCAGCGTCACCGGCAGACTCTGCGGCGTGTTGGTCGCTCCCGTCCCGGCGATGCTGATCGTCCCGTTGTAAGTCCCCGCCACCAGCCCCGCCAGGTTCACTCCCACCGACAACGTCGAGGGCGCCATCCCGCTCGTTGGCCCTAGTGTGATCCACGGCTGGTTCGCGCTCGCCGTCCAGCTCAGCGATCCTCCCCCCGTGTTGCTGATGCTCACCGTCTGCAGCGGCGCGCTCCCGTTCAACACCCCCTGGTAACTCAGGCTCGGCGGCGTTACTCCTAGCGTGATCGTCGGGGGCGGCTCGGTCGTCACTTTGAAGATCTTGCCGGAGGTATCGTTTTTGATGATGTAAAGGTTCCCAGCCGAGTCCACCGCCACATCCCAAGGATTAACGACGCTGGCGCTGGTCGCCGGACCTCCCGGACCGCCAGCACCGCCTCCGGCCACAGTGCTGATGATCCCGGTGACCGCATCCACCCGGCGAACGCGATGGTTGTTATAGTCGGCGATATACAGGTTGCCCCAGCGATCTACGGCCACCCCATACGGGGTGTTGCATTTGGCCGCCGTAGCCAGCTCTCCGTCTCCGCTGAACCCTGGCGTCCCATTGCAGGCTACCGTGCTGATCACTCCGGTGGAATGGTCCACCTTGCGAATTCGATGGTTCGCCACATCGGCGATGTAGAGATTGCCCGACCCGTCCAAAGCGATCCCTACCGGCACATTCAGAAACGCGGCTGTCGCCGGCCCTCCGTCGCCTCCATACCCTGCCGTGCCGGTCCCGGCCACCGTGCTGATTAGGCCGCTCACCGCATCCACCTTGCGGATCCGGCTGGTACTCTGAATCCCTTCGGCCACATAAGCATTGCCCACACTGTCCACTGCGATCCGGAACGGCTGAGAATTATCGGTGGGCCCGTAGATGGCCGCCTGAATCGCCAGCCCCTCGGCCAGGCCTACACCCCGTGCCCCCGTCCCGGCCACCACAATGTGGGCCCCGGAGAGCGCATCATACTTGTAGGCTGCACCGATCTTGGTGTAGTAGATGTTCTGCAACCGGTCCAAGGTCACCCCGCTCGGCGAGGCTCCAATCCCCGCATTGGTCACCGCTCCGCTCAAAGCGTCGATCCGTAAGAGAATATTGTCGGGGCTGGCGACAGCCGTAACATTGGAGACGACATACACATTGCCGGAGGAGTCCACCGCCACTTGATACATCGTATTCCCGATGGTGTTGTTGATCGACGTCAACAGCGGCGGGCTACCGCTAATGAAACTGACACCGGCTGTCTGTTGAACCGCCGTGCTGTTGACTGAAGCGCTCACCACGGCGTTCCCCGCTGCCGCCGCCGCAGTCAGCGTGGCGGTGTAGCTGCCGTCAAGTTGATCGGTGACTGCCGAGAGCGTTCCCCCTCCCGTCTTGCTCAGCGCCACCGTCTGCCCCGGCCCCAGGTTTCGCCCGCTCGCGTCCCGCGGAATCACCGTGATCACCGACCTGCTGCTGCCGTCCGCCGCGATGTTGTTCGGCGACGCCGTCACCGTGCTCGCCGTCGTGCTCAGGCTGCCGACACTAGCCGTCCCCGTCTCGGTGAACAGCACCGTCTGCGACAACCCGGCGGCCTGCACCTCCACCTTGTATGTCCCCGGCTGATTGCCCAGCGTCAGCACGCTCTGCGCCTCTCCCTGAGCATTGGTCGTCGCCGTGGTCACGCTCAAGGACCCGCCCGTCGCTCCCGCCGGCTGCGCGCTGAGCACGAACTTCACCTGGATACCCACCGCCGCGCTGCCGTCTCCCGTCGTGGCCTTCACCACCAGCGGCTGTGAAAGCGCCGCGCTGATCGCTGCGCTCTGGTTGTCCCCGCTGATCTTGCTCAGCCCCGAAGCATAGGCATTCACCGTCAGCGTCACCGGCAGGCTCTGCGGCGTGTTGGTCGCTCCCGTCCCGGCGATGCTGATACTCCCGTTGTAGGTCCCCGCCGCCAGCCCCGCCAGGTTCACTCCCACCGCCAGCGTCGAGGGCGCTGTCCCGCTCGCCGGCGCCAAGGTGATCCACGGCTGATTCGCGCTCGCCGTCCAGCTCAGCGACCCGCCCCCCGTGTTGCTGATGCTCACCGTCTGCAACGGCGCACTCCCGTTCAACACTCCCTGGTAACTCAGACTCGGCGGTGTCACCCCTAGACTGATCGTCGGGGGGACGCCACTCGGCAGAGTCGCTGTACTTGTAAAAGTGACCGGCGAGCCGACCGCTCCTGTAGAAGTCACCGACATCGCATACGTTCCTGGCAAGCTTCCCAGAGTCAGCAATGTTGACGCCTTCCCATCGATCCCTGTAGTGGTAGACGTAACCGTCAAGCTCTGGCCGGAGGCTCCCATTGGCGTGCCCGAGATCGCAAAGTTTACGGTCACGCCGGTGATTGGATTTGCGGCGCCGTCCGTCACGGTCACCACCAAAGGAGAGGCCAGTTGCGTCCCCACCACACCGGTCTGACCGTTGCCGCTGGTCAGGGCAATGTGCGGCGCGGAAGAAACAACCCCAAGCTGGACGACGAAATCCTGCGGCAGGGAAGGCGGGGCGGTGACCGTGACTGTGCCGATGCTCAACCAACTACTTCCCGAGGTTACGCTGGCGGTCCAGTTCAATACGCCGCCGCCGGAGTTGTTCACCGTCACTGTCTGCGCCGGCGGCGAAGTCCCCTGCAAAACGGTCAAATTCAGACTGGACGGCGAAAGTGACAGTGCCGGCTGAGCCGATAGAGGCGTGAGCGTGAGACTCAAGAGAATCGAAGCGCTGTTGTAGGTTCCGCTGGCCGCCGTCACGACAACGCTGCCCGAGTAGCTCCCTGAAGACAGACTTCCCGCGGGATTGCCGATAGCGCACAGCGTAGTGACGCGCGCTGTGAGCGCCAAGGCCGCGGCTATCGTCACCAAGTCGCAACTTCCGTCGGCTTTGGTCCTAGACAGCAGAAACCTTGTCGAAGGCGCAACTGTCGCGGTCACTGCAACGCCGAGGTCTCCGACGTTCGCTACCGCGAATGTTTGGGAGATGGCACGATTCACCTGCCCGGTCAAATTGATCTGGCCAACCGAAACCTGCACGTCAGCTCCGGCCACCGAAGCCAGAACCGTCTCCTCAAAGGTTGCCGTCAAGGATGCGGCGGTGGCCGTAACCTGAATCTGACCGGGCGAGACGCCTGCAGTTAGGCTGGTTTCCGCAAGACCGTTTGAATTGGTCGTCGTATTACTGGTTCCTACACCCGGCCCCGCAAAGCTCACAGCCTGGTTAGCTACCGCGTTGCCGGCGGAATCGACAACGCGTACCACGAGCGGAAACGGGAAGGCGGTGTTCACCGGCGTTCGCTGGTTGTCGCCGACCAGTTTTTGAATTTGAGCCGGCGTTCCAGGGGGCGGGTTCACGGTGAAGGCCAGCGGACTGTTCAGAAAACCGGATGCTATGGCGAGAACCTGGAACGTGCAAACCGAGGGGCCTCCGCAAACATCAGCAGGGATGTTGTATGTCAGGGAAGCCTGGCCGCTGGAGTTGGTGATGGCCGAATGGAAGTTGCCCAGCGGGTCGTAGAACAAGACGGTGAATCCCACAACAGGGGTCCCGACCGGATGCTCAAGCTTGACAACAAGGGACTGGGCAAGTGCT
>CAYPHP010000532.1:0-3738 GCA_964410045.1 uncultured Acidobacteriota bacterium
CCACGATCCTCGACCGCCGATCGGCGTATTTCCTGGGTTCCGCCGTGGATTTCAACCTGAACCCCATGCTCAAGGACAAGTACAAGAATCTGGCGCTGGTGGTGCGCAAAGGCGGAACCCTGGATTCCGAAGGCACGCTGGCTCCGGAACACCCGGTTTGGGTGAAGTTCGCCCGGGCCATGTCCCCGATGATGGCCCTGCCGGCCAACGTCATGGCCCAGCTTTCGGGAGCGGCCAAAGGAAATCCGTGGAAGGTGCTTGACGTTGCCGCCGGCCACGGCATCTTCGGGATCACCATCGCGCGGACCAATCCGCACGCCCAGATCGTGGCGGTGGACTGGCCCAACGTGCTCGAAGTGGCCCGGGAAAACGCCCGCAACTCAGGCGTGGAAGGCCGCTTCACCGCCCTTCCGGGCAGCGCCTTCGACGTGGAGTTCGGCTCCGGATACGACTTGGTTCTGCTGACCAACTTCCTCCATCACTTCGACGTGGCCACGTGCGAGAAGCTGCTGCGGAAAGTGCACGCCGCCCTGAAGGAAGGAGGACGGGTAATGACTTTGGAGTTTGTTCCTAACGACGACCGGGTGACCCCATCCCTCGCGGCGGGATTCAGCATGACCATGCTGGCCTCCACGCCGTCCGGCGACGCCTACACCTTCGCGGAGTATCAGAGCATGTTCGCGCGGGCCGGTTTCCAGCGCAGCGAGTTGCACCCGGTTCCACCCACACCATCCAGCGTGGTGCTGTCCCACAAGTAATCGAAATGAACGCCGATGGACGCCGATAAACGCAGATCGTACGCGATCGCTTTCGGCGTGTTAATGCTCCTGGTGCTGGTCGTCTTTTGGCGCCAGGTGTTCACTTCCGACGCTCCGTATTTCCGCGATGTAGCGGGGGAGCATTATTCGCGAAGCATGGAGTTGCGGAGCATCGTACGCTCCGGATCGCTGCCGCTCTGGAATCCCTACCAGCATTGCGGCGAACCGGTGGTTTCCAATCCGATTTACCTGCTGTTCTATCCCACCGCCTGGCTGGCCTGGATTCTGCCGCCACTCTACGGATTCAAGATCCACTACGTGCTGCACTTTTTCCTGCTGGCGGCGGGCGGATTCCTGCTGGGCCGCCGCTCGGGACTCGGCCCTTTCGGCTGTTGGCTGGCCGGCGCGCTCTGGGTGTTCAGCGGACCCGCGATGTCGCTCGGCAACTTCTACAACATGCTGCCGGCCGTGGCCTGGATGCCTTTTGTGCTTCTGGCCGCCGACCGTCAGACGCGCGACGGCGGTTGGCGCAACACGGCGCTGTTTGCAGCTGCCGTCGCCTTGCAGTTCTTTGCGGGAGAGCCGCTGACGTCGCTTGCCACTGTGACGATGGCACTTGCCTGGACGGCGTACTTGTTCCCTGGTTGGCGACCGGCTGCCCGCTGCCTCGGTGGCTGCCTTCTCGCGCTGGGGTTGGCAGCCGCGCAACTCTTTCCCACACTCGCCGAGATCGCGAACACGCCGCGCGGCCTTCGACTGACCTATGCGCAGGCCACCTTTTGGTCGCTTCACCCACTCAAACTACTGGAGATTGTAGCCCCGGGAATCTGGGGCAACTGGCTTACTGACGTCAAGGTGCCCTGGACCAATCTCGACGGGCGGGAGCCGTTCCTGCTCTCCGTCTACATCGGACTTGTGCCTTTGGCGCTGGCCGCGGTTGCAGCTCTGTCGCTGAAGGATCGCCTCACCCGGTTCTGGGTGCTGGTGACGGCATCTGCGCTGCTTCTGGCTCTCGGCCGCTATACCCCGCTGCTGGACCTCTTCTATTACTTCTTTCCGGTGTTTCGAGTCGTGCGCTTCCCGGTAAAGCTTCTGCTGCCAGCAACGCTAGCTCTGACGCAGTTGGCAGCGATGGGCGTGGAGTGCCTGCTGGCCGGACGCGGTGACGCGAGGCGTCTCAAGTGGCTTAATCGCGGCCTGATCGTGTTTGGCGCTCTCTGGGTAGCGGCAGCCGTCGCCGTGCTCTTTGAGCCCCTCCGTCCGCTCGTCTGGAAGGCCGTCCGCACCCAATTCGGTCTTTTCGCGACGTACAAGCTCCAGACCGCCATGGAAATCGGACGGCCGGAGGCGCTCGCAAGGGCCACAGATTGGGTCTGCGCGGTGCTTCCTTCAAAGGCGCTGTTTGTGTGGTGCTCGGTCATGCTAGTGGCTTTTACACTGCGGGCCGGACGCTGGCAGCGAGTCCTTACTTTGTTTGCGGCAGGTTCCTCGGTGGCGGTGTTGCTGTGGACCCATGTCTCAATCAATCCACTAGTCCCCAGCCGGTTCTATGAAGACAAGCCGCCGATCGTGCGCTACCTGAAGAGTCCACAACCCGTGCGGATCTTTGCCGAGCCGTCGCCCCGTTTGAGCAATTCGCTTCTGTCGTGGAGTCTGAATCCATCGCCGCTCGCCTTTCTCCCGCCTCCGGCCCAGGTTCTCTACGCGTATCGTATGGCCCTGAGCGTGGCTCCCGGGCTGGAAGGGCTGGAGGCCAGCTTCGTGAAAGATCCGCAATCGCTGCTGCCGGAACCGCACTCGCAGCTCAATTACGTTGTTTACGTCCAGCATCTTGCCGGAGCGCCGTTGACGCGGATCCTGCAACTGAGCAGCGTGCAGTACGCCATCTTCACCGTGCCGGTCCCTGCCCCTTGGCTGGACCCAGTAGGCAGCGCGAGCAACGGAACGGTCCGCCCGGTAACCGCTTACCGGGTGCGTGATCCCCTGCCCCGCGCCTATCTGGTCGACTCGGCGACGTTTCTCAATTACGGGCGCGACGCCGTCAACGAGATGATCTCCGGAGCGTTCGACCCAACTCATCAAGTGGTTCTTGAGCCGGACGCTGCCCATCCGGCGGGAACGACGCGTACGTTCCCCGCCGATTCCGCGCGGCGTGCCACGCTGTTGTCGCGCCGGCCGAACCAAGTGGATATTGAGACCAGCAGCGCGCAGTCCGCGTTCCTGGTGCTAACCGACAGCTACTTTGAAGAATGGCAAGCAACCATCGACGAGCACCCGGCGCCGATCTTTCGGGCTAATCAGATTTTTCGCGCTGTGGAAGTGCCGGCCGGAACGCATCGCGTAGTGTTCCGGTATGTCCCGCTGCCGGTCTACTGGGGCGTGGCGGTCAGTATCCTCGCTGCACTTGGGTTGGCGATCACCGGCCTATTGAAAATGACTACCAAGAAACGAGGCTAGCCGCGGATAGTAATCCGGGACAAGTACGAAGATCCCGTTGTGACCTCCCCCGCTGAACCAATGGGACTCCTTCGGCGACGCGGCGGCCTCGAACAGCCGCGGACCCATGGCGAAGGGGATCACTTCATCGTCGCGGGCGTGCAGGAACAGTTTCGGGACGCGGATCATGGCCACCTTGGACAGATTGTCGAACCTATGGCGGATCAGCCAGCGCGCGGGAAAGCCGGGCAGAACCAGCCGCGACATGTCGGCGGCATTCGTGAATGTGGATTGCAGGATCACTGCGCCGACCGGCGCTTGGGTCGCCAATTCGCAGGCCACCGCCCCGCCCAGCGATTCGCCCAGCAGCACGATGCGTTCCGGTGGCACGCGCCGGGTTTGGACCAGCCAGTCGTAGGCGGCGCGTGCATCGCGATAGATGCCGTGCTCGTCAGGCGATCCGTCGCTCTTGCCAAAGCCGCGGTAATCGATCACCAGCACTTGGGCCGGCAGCAGACGCAGACCTTCCAGCATGTCGCGGCGA
>CAYPHP010000533.1:0-3737 GCA_964410045.1 uncultured Acidobacteriota bacterium
AAAAGTAATACTCTTCTTGCGTCTGTGGCAGCGAGAAGGTATCCGTCGTCGGCGGCCGCCGCCGGATCTCTTCAGGCACTGCCAGGTACTCGGCGAGCGCGTAGACCTGGGTCTTGTAGAGATGGGCGATGGGCTTGATGTCCGCGGATCCATCCCCGTTCTTGACGAAGAAACCCAGGTCGGACTCGAGCCGGTTGGGCGTTCCCACGACGGCATAATGCCGGTGGTCGGCGTGATAGTACTCGATCATCTTGCGCGTACGTTGTTTGAAGTTGGTGGCGGCGACGATGCCCCGATACGCCTCCGCCGTCAGCCGGACCTTGCTCTCCACTCCCGCCGGCGACCGCAACAGCACCGAGTAGATGGAATAGCCGCCCGCGCCCTCCAGCCCCGGCAGCGTGATCTTGCACTTGTACTCGTGCGTGTACTCGGGGACCAGCGTACGAATGGCCTCGTCGCGGCGCCGGTAGCATCCGGCGGCCTCCAGGATTGCGGTGATCTCCTCGAGAATGCCCTCGACGCCCAGCGATTCGGCCATCAGGCGGCCGAGCCGCAGGCTGTCGCCCGATGAGTCCGCCTCCGGCGTGTACAATCCCAGGACGCGGTCGGCGCCCAGGGCCCGCACACAAAGGGCCGCGGATACGCTGCTGTCGATTCCCCCGGAGAGCCCGATGACGGCGCCTTTGCGGCGGAATTGCTGAAAGACCTGCCGGCGGATGATCGCCGCAATCCGTTCGGTTTCCTTTTCCGGGTCCAGCTTCAGCGCGTCGGGTCCGAAGTCCTTCATGACGGACCTCCGCCTGACGCCGCGAGTTCGCGCTTGTTGATCTTGCCAGTAACGGTCTTAGGCATTTCCTCGCGAAACTCCACGAACGTCGGCACCAGGAAACTTTCCAGGTGTTCCCGGCAGTGGCGCTGCACGTCCCGCTGAGTGAGCGTAGCGCCCGGACGCAGCGTCAGGACCGCCTTGATGGCGCTTCCGAGAATCTCGTCCGGGACTCCGACCACCGCGGCCTCAGCCACACCCGGCAACGCATAGAGCACGTCCTCCACCTCTCTCGGGCTCACTTTCTCGCCGGCAGTCTTGATGATGTCGTCCTTTCGGCCCACGAAGTAGAGATACCCCTCCTCGTCCGTGCGAAACAGATCCCCGGAGTAGAGCACCTTTTCCCATGGGTACGGTCCCGCTTTCAGGACCCGGTCCGTCGCCTCGGGCGCTTCCCAGTATCCCTTCATGACGTTGGATCCGCGGATCACCAGTTCGCCGACCACACCGGGGCCCACTCTTTCTCCGTTGTCGTCGACGACGTAGACTTCTTCATTGGGCATGCCCCTGCCCACCGAAGCTGGCCGGATGTCGATCTGCTCGGGTGGAAGGAAGGAAACCCTCTTGCACTCCGTAAGCCCGTACATCGAGTAGAGCCTGGCCTGCGGAAACAGTTCTCGCAGCTTGCGGATGTGCTCCACAGGAAGCATGGCGGCGGTGTTGGTGATGTAGCGCAACCGGGAGAGGTCCCACTTCCGCAGATCCATCTGCAGGAGAATCGCGGAGATGGTGGGAACGAGCGGAAATCCGGTGACCTTCTCCTTCACGAGGCGATCCAGGATCGCCGCCGGGTAGGCGAAGGCACGCTCCAGGATCAACGTGCAGCCGGTCCGAACACTCATGAGCATCTGATAGAGGCCGTAATCGAAGGAAAGCGGAAGGACGTTCAAGATGATGTCGTCCGTCGACAGTTCCAGGTAGGTGATGATGGACTGCGAAGCCGACACGATGTTCAAGTGCGTCATCATTACGCCCTTGGGCTTGCCCGTGGAACCGGAAGTGTAGATGAGGGCCGCCAGGTCGATATCGATGCACCTTCTGGGAACCGGGCCCGCATCGGACCGCACCAGGGCGTCCCAGGCGAGCAGGCCCGGCGCACCGGGGCCAACCGCCACAACCACGCGCAGATGCGGAGTTTGTTCGCCAGAGGCACGCAACGCTTCCACGTTCTTGGCGTAGGTAATCAAGGCCGAAGCGCGGCAGTTGTTCAGCACGTAGCTGAGCTTCTCGGCCTTGATCGTGGGATTCAGCGCCACGAAGACGGCGCCGGCCTTGAGCACGCCAAAGATGGAAACCACCGTCTCGACGGAGTTTTCCAGTACGATGACCACACGATCTCCGCGGCCAATGCCTGCGGCGATCAAGGCTCCGGCCAGGTTCTCACACTGCCGCGCCAGGTCCGCGTAAGTCACGCGCTGGTCCCCGGCAACCACGGCGATCTTGTCCGGAAGCCGCCGGGAGCTCGCTTCCAGGAACTCTTCAACCTGCATGGCTAGGCGCTCCCCGCGGCTTGGGCCTTCTTGCGCTCGAGGAAGTCGACGAGGTTGTGGATGGAATCGAGATTCTCGGGGACGAATTCCTCGTCCTGGACCTTGATTCGATAGTTCTTCTCCAGAAAGGCCACCAGTTCCAACATTCCTGTGGAATCGATGATCCCCTTGTCCAGAAACGAGTCGGTATCGGAGAGCCCGTCACCGCCTTGTCCAAACAAGAAGTTCTCCACGATGAAGCTACGCAATTGCTGAGCTGTTTCTTGCATTCAAACCGTCCCAGGTGAAGCGTGAATAAACTGGTTGATCGCCAGTTGTGTCGACAGAATACCCACAAACGCCATGTTGTCCTTGACTCCAATCACCTCTCCGCGGCGGGCCTTCTCCAGGAGCTTCTGGACCGCCCCGGGGTGGAACACGTTGTCCTTACGGATGCGCTCGGGGGAAAGCAATTCATCCACATACTCGCGGGCGCTATCGCCCAGGAAACACTTGGCGTCCGGGGCCCGGTAAGGCTGCTTCGGCCGATGCCTGACGGAGGCCGGGGTCAGGTCCGCAGCGCAGCGCTTCAGGATGTGCTTTTCATCCAGAACTTTCATCTTCAGCTCAGGTGGAAGAGCGGCGGCGAACTCCACCACGCGGTGATCCAGAAACGGGAACCGCCCCTCCACCGAGTGCGCCATGGCCATGCGATCCCCCTGGGAGGACAGAATATACCCGGGCAGCAGGAATCTGGACTCCAGATACTGGGCCTGGCAAAAGTGATCCCAGCGGGAGAACGCCTCCGGCAATTCCGTTTGCAGTTCCTGATAGTGCTGCTGGCCGGACTGCACTTGGGACCGGGTCTCCTCGGAAAAAAAGAGTTTGAGTTTGGCGGTCAGCTCCCAGCGAGGCAGATGGGAGAAGAAAGAGTCGGCCAGATCCTCGGGCCCGACGCGGAAGAAGGCCTTCAGGTACGCCGGTGATTGGCTTTGGAGGTTCTGGAGATACGGATAGAGCCGTTTCAGAAGCAGCGGCCGCAGGCGGGAATCGGGATGAGCGCCCCAGAACCTGCGGATCTTTGCTTCCTTGAATATGTCGTACCCGCCCAACATCTCGTCGGACCCTTCGCCGGTCAAAACGACCTTGTAGCCGTTCTCGCGCACCAGCCGAGCCAGCAGGAAGAGCGGAGCGGGGGCCGTCCGCAGGATGGGCTTCTCGGTGTGCCGGATCACATCGGGGAAAATGCGGCCGATATCTTCTGCCGTGCAGTGGACCTCGCGGTGGTCGGTGGCCAGAAAGTCGATGACTTCACGCTGGTAGCGGCTTTCATCGAATTCTGCGTCTTCGAAAGTCACCGAGTACGTCTTCAGGGGAGTATCGGTGTACTTGCGGATGAGCCCGGTGATCACGCTGGAATCGAGTCCACCGCTCAGGTAGGC
>CAYPHP010000534.1:0-3714 GCA_964410045.1 uncultured Acidobacteriota bacterium
AAGGCCTCCCCGATGAGTTTCTCGATCAGGGAGATTCCATGCAACTGCATACGCTCGCCGAAGTGCGCGACTTTCCAGTAGTGGCTCGCGGCCTCGTCGGACCGCTTGGCCGCTTCGGCCTGCTTCCCGAGTTCGACCAGCAGACGCGAGTACTGGCGTGTGTTTTGCAGGTTAGGGATGGGCATGGAAGCCACCAGGTAAAGCGCGACCACCGGGCGGTCCCAGCCGTACTCGCGAAGGAGGGTCCGCTCAAGCTCGAAACGTCGAATGGTGTAGGCGTCGTAGCGGGGCGCAGCGAAGGCTTTGGCCATAGCGGCTCGCCATTCTGTTTGGTCGGCCAGCTTCAGCACCTGGTCTCCCGTAAAACGGCTCAGCTTCTGGGCCTCAAAGAGTTGTTCACCTTGATACAGGTAAGGAATAGCGTTGTCCGGATCCCAAGTCTGCAAGCGCGCGGCCAGTTGTTCGGCGAGTTTTGGATCATCTTTGGGCAACGGCGGACTCCACAGCGTCCACGTCCACTGCTTGTCCAGATCCGCGGCGAGTTGCGCCAAGCGTATCCGCTCCTTCCCATCGGTATGGCAGAGAGCGCTGAAAGCCACTCCCCGGGCATCTTTCTTGGCTTCCGCTTCTCGGGCGCGATCGGCGACCTGGCGTGGAGAGATTTCCCCAGGCAACCGCAGATTGAACTGCATGGAGGCAAAGGCGGGAGCCTGAAGCCCCTGACGAAACTCCGGCTGGAAGAAGAAAGAAAGGGCCAGGAAGAGAAACAAAAAGGACATGAAGCGCGTGGTGCGCATGCGAGACCTCCTACCCTAAGGTGGCGGCTCAGTGTATGGAGGTTCCGGGAAGAATGTCAATCAATGCGTTACGCAGCCAGGTTAAAACACGTGCGGCAGAGCACTTCATGTTGCGCCGGGGCGAAGACGCGAGGCTTCTCGCTGCCGCAGCAGCGGCAGCTCAAGCGCTTCCGGCGCAGACGGTGCATCAGGATCAACGCCGCCCGGATCGGCGCGGGCAGTTTGGCGCGCACTCGCACCCGGGGGAGGCCCCGGCGCTTGAGCCGGGACTGCTCGACGGCGTAGCGCGGCGGGGGAGGCAGGTGCGGAACCCAATCCGGCGGCAGCAGCCGTTGCTTCCAATAATTGCCCGGTACGGAAAACTCCAGGCCAATCCGGAAGACATCCAGATTCGGATCGTGCTTCTCGGATACCACGCGGCCCCACACACCGACACCGGCTGTCGAGTCCAGCAAGAATACTTGGGCGCCCACCGGACAGTCGAGAACCGCGCAGACTCCGGCGCCATGGCAGTTCACGGAAGTGGTTTGGCCGGGGACCCGCGTCACATGGCCGATCTCATTGTGGTAGACCAGAGATACCGGGCGCGTTAGCGGAATGCGTTCGCTGCGGCGTGGTTGTTCTCGCATAGTACTTTGGTACCAGCACGCCGGATACCAGTCGGTAACTATGCCGGATCTAATTGATTTGGAACGACAAAGCCGCCTCCCGGAGCCAATCAGCGGCTCCGGGAAAAGGTAACGTTTCTTCTCATTTCTTAACGCACGGCGATCGTGACGGTATTGCTGGGAATCCCATTTTGGGTGACGATCAGGGGCACGCTCGATCCGGCGGTGACCCCCGTGGGGATCCTCACGTTGATCTGATACAGGCCGACGAACCCGGGGGTAAGTCCGGCAAACTCGACTACGGCGGTCCGGCCTCCAATCGTAACCACCGGTGTGGCGTTCACCACGCCCGGCGGATTCGATGGGGCTGCTTTGCCGGTTTCCGCCGACGGCGTGGTAGCGCCGAGACCGGTGGCATAGACGACCACGACATCGTTTGCGGCGGCCGGTGCGCTGGCGTTGACCAAACGGTTTTGAACGTCCACCACCACGCCTTGGTCGGCGGCGCCGGCCAGGAAGATCCCCGGCCGCACAGCATCAAGCGCGATGGTTTCTGGAACCGTGACAGCCGATATGCCCGGCAGGTTGAGCGTGATCAATGCCTGGGGGCGACTGTTGGCAGGCAACTCGATGGGCACCTGCGCGTTGATCTGGCCCGCGCTGGAGTAGTAGAGAGGCGCGGCGATGCCGCCGATGGTTAGGGTAGCGCCTCCGAGCGTGGTCGGCAAGGGCAGGCTGGTCGCCTGTCCCGCTGCCGAGTCGGCGATTCCGGTACCAAACACGGAGATGATGCTTCCCGGGGCAGTCGGTTGGAACTTGGCAAAACTCGCGCCATGGACCACACCGCCCGTGCCGATTACCGGGACCCCGGCGTTGGTGGCGACGGACCCGGCAAACTGCAAGGTCGCTTCCGCCAGTCCCGTTTGGTTCACACGGATGGTCACCGTAGCCGAATCGGCCTGGTTGCCTGGCTTCCACGTGCCGCTGTAGGCGCCGTTGCCGAGATTGACCAATACTTGTGACGGATCGCCGTTGGAGAAAGAGGTCACCGCCGTTGCCGCGGTCGCCGGGCTCCCGCAATCGTCGATCGCCAGGAGTTCGATGGATCGCGGCCAACCCATCGGCGACGCAACGCCTCCGACCAGCAAGCGACTCACCGCCAGCAACCTCTGGGGCACACAAACTGCCGCGGTCATACCCTGGGTCTGGAGGCGCCCCGCCGCGCCCGCCGTGGTGGGAAGCACTAGGAACAATACGGTCACCGCCTGAGTGGTGTTGTCGGAGAAGGCCAACGTGACGGATCCTTGATAGACGCCTGGCGTCAGGGTTCCTGGCGTGGCCGTGATACTCAACGCCTGCCTACCGCCCGCCGCGATAGAAAGGCTCCGCGGCTGAGGGTCGAGCCAGTTGCCGCCGCTGCCGGTACTCACGGTGACGTTGGCGGTGACCGCCGACGCGCTGGCAACACTGGTGGTCTGCGCCGCTGGGGCCGTGCCTCCTGCCGTGGCCACAAAGATCATGCCGATGGGATTCAACTCCGGGCCGGGACTGCCGGACGCCGGAACGCGAAGCACCACGCTGACGCTCTGCGGCGAATTGGTTGCGCCCGCCGCGGTCACCCGGATGAGTCCATAGTAGGTTCCCGCCGCCAGCCCCGCCAAGTTGGCCGAGACGTTGACTCTGGGAAACGTCGAGCCTGCGGTACTCGTGCCGCTCGACGGAGTCGCGACCAACCAGGATCCTCCGGAGACCGTGGATGTCTGCAGCGTCCAGCTCAAAGTGCCCTGCCCGGCGTTGGCCACGGCGAAATCCTGTACCGGCGTGGTGCTGCCTCCGGGGACTCCCGTCAAGCGCAGGCCGGATTGACCGAGTTCGAGCACGGGAGCCGCCGGCAGGACGTTGAGAAACACCTGCACAACAACCGGCTCGCCGGCCGCCACCGGATCAGCGGCGGCCGCCAACGGCGTGCTGATCCGGATGGATCCGGTGTAGACCCCCGCCGCGAGGCCGCTGGCGGTTGCGTTGACCGTCACCAACGACGGGACCACCGCGGTCGCCGAGCCGGAAATGGCCGAAAGATTGAGCCAGTTTCCGCCCGTTACAGTGGAGGCTTGCGCCGTCCAGTTGAGCGATCCGCTGCCGCTGTTGCTGATGCGCAGGGTCTGCGGCGGCGGAATACTTCCCGCAATGGCTTGGAACCGTAGCGACGCAGGCACAACGTCCAGTTGCACCGGACCACTGGCGCTCACGGTGATGGACACCGCGGTGGACGAGCCGCCGCCAGGCGCGGGATTGTACACCGTGACCTG
>CAYPHP010000535.1:0-3693 GCA_964410045.1 uncultured Acidobacteriota bacterium
CCAGCAGCATGTGCCACGCGGTGACGAAAACCAGCGGCACCGCCGCGGCTTCTTCGAAGCTCAGGTTCGCAGGCATGGGCAGCACGTTGAAACCCGGCGCCTTCACCAACTCGGCGTATCCGCCGTCTTCCCCACTGCCGAACACGTGGTAGGAACGGCACAGGTTGTCGTCGCCTGCGGCGCACGCCGCGCAATTTCGGCAACTGATCCCGGCGTTCAGGATCACCTTCTGCCCAACCGTGACGCCCTTCACCAGTTCGCCGACTTCCACGACTTCTCCGGCGATGTCGGACCCGGGAATCAGCGGCAGCGGAATCTTCCAGGCGGGAATGCCGTTGCGCAAAGCCAGGTCCAGACGGTTCAGGGCGCAGGCGCGCACCTTCACCAGCACCTCGCCGGCGTTGATCTTGGGGTCAGGGACGTCGGCGTACTGCAGGACTTCGGGTCCGCCGTGTTGCTCAAAGCGCACAGCTTTCATAACGCGATACAATATCAAGAAATGGACGTTCTTGAAGAGTTGGTGCGCGTGCGACGGGCCGGGCAGAAAGCCGCGCTCGCCACGATTGTCAACGTGACCGGCTCGATTCCCAGCTTCGAGACCGCCAAACTGCTGGTCCGCGAAGACGGCACCCTGGTCGGCACCGTGGGCGGTGGCTGCGTGGAAGCGGAAGTGTGGGCCGCCTGCAAGGAAGTCATGACCACCGAAAAGCCCCGCCGCATGACCTTCAACCTGGGCGGCGACGCCATCGAGAACAACGGCTTGATCTGCGGCGGCCAGCTGGAAGTGTTTGTCGAGCCGGTGCTGCCGGTGCAGTCGGCGGTGATCTTCGGCGCCGGCCACGTTTCGCTGAGCATCTCCAAGGTCGCGGCGCTGGCCGGATTCCGCACGGTGGTCATCGACAACCGCGAGCAGTTCGCCAGCCGCGAGCGCTTTCCGGAGGCCGACGAGATCCACGCGTTGGAATACGAGGACGCTTTTTCCAAGGTGGCGGTGAATGACTCAAGCTACCTGATCATCGTCACGCGCGGTCACAAGGACGACATGCGTGTCCTGCGCTGGGCCGTCGGCACTCCAGCACGGTACATCGGCATGATCGGGAGCAAGCGCAAAGCCATCGAGGTCTTCAAGGCGCTGGAGGCCGAAGGGATCTCCCGCGAACGATTGGAGCGCGTACACACGCCGATGGGACTGGAGATCGGCGCGCTGATGCCCGAAGAGATTGCCGTGAGCGTGGTGGCGGAAATGATCGCGGTACGCCGGGGCGTGTCCGTTGCGCAGGTGCTGACGAAGTCGGTCTACGCGAAGTGATAGCTGGTGTAATCCTGGCGGCAGGCGAGTCGCGACGCATGGGCTTCCCCAAGCCGTTGCTGCCGTACAAGGGGACTACGTTCCTGGGTCACCTGGTCGACGTATTGCGCGGCCAGGTTGATCCGCTGATCGTCGTGCTTGGCCACAACGCGGAGAAGATTCCCGTTCCGTCGGGAGCCAGGCCGGTCATCAATCCAAACTATCGGCTTGGTCAGCTTTCTTCTCTTCAATCTGCAATCCGCAATCTGAAATCCGCAATTCTGGTTTGCCTGGTCGATCATCCCTGCATCGACCGCGGCCTCGTGGCCACGCTGATCGCGGCCTTTGAAAAGGACCGGCCACAAGTGTTGATTCCCACCCACCACGGTCGTCGCGGCCATCCCATGATCTTCTCGCAGGAGCTGTTTCCCGAGTTGCTTGCGGCGCCTCTCACTCAAGGCGCGCGCGCCGTGGTCAGACGCCATCAAGTGGTGGAGTTGCCCGTGGACGACGAAGGCATCTTGTTGGATCTCGATGATCCGGAGAGCTACACGAAAGCTACCGGCCGCTCCGTTCCTTCCCCGTAGTTATCAACACACTTTTGCTTAGAGCGAAAGGAGTGGGAGCTAACACAAACGAACTCACTCGTCAGCCGCACGTCAAGCCCCTCAACCTTTCTACTATCTTCTTATGCCTTCCGCCAACGAGTCCGACTGCGGAATGATATTGGAGCCCCGAGTCCCTGATCGAAGACGCCTGGAGCGCGGCCGCGGCATGCAGAGTTGCCTGCATGACCTCGCCTTTCGCCGCAGAGATGAGGGCATAGGCTGCATGCCACATGAAGTGATCTAATGGAAACAGTACTCTGCCCTTATTATCCTCCAATAGCCGCAGCGCCCGGTCGAATAGATGATCGAGGCTCTCGGAGGCGACGAGCAGGGGCAACTCTAGGTAGGCATAGGTTAAGGCGTTGGGGAACTCTCGCTCGCGCTGTAGCGCAGCCTCATAGGCTTGCACCGCCTCGTCAAGTCTGCCAACGGCGCGTAGCGCGGTGGCACGAGTGCAATGAGCCAACGCATGATCAAACTGATTCGGCAACGCGAAATAACGCTCCAGCAAGGCTAGCGCCACGTTTGGATGTGTGGTTGCGAGGGCCAAGGCCTGAATGCGCAAATATTGCTGCTTCTTACGAGCTCGACGCAGCTTAGCTTCGAAGCGCGCGGCTATGGAATCGTTCCAATCGGCGTTTCGGAACCAGTCGTCAGGCATAGTCAATTCGGATAACCAGGTGTTGGTTTGGGTAATCCGTGGTTTCAGCCGGCACTCTTTACCACTTCCAAAAACGCCTTCGCGGCGTGCGATAGCTGCCGCCGGCTCGGATGGATCAAGCGGATTTTGCGTTCCACTTTCAGCTCCTTGATGGGCACTTCCACCAGCGTGCCGTTTTCCAATTCCTCGCGGACGGTCATGTGCGGAAGGAAGGCCACGCCCATCTTGTGCTGCACCGCGTGCTTGATGGTTTCGAGCGTGGGCATCTCCACGTCCATAACCAGCTTGACGTGATGCTTTTGAAACGCGCGGATCACCACTTGCCGGTAGGGTGAGATCACGTTGTGGGCGATGAAGTTCTCCGCGCCGAGTTCCGTGATCTTGGCTTCCTTGCGGCCGGCCAGAGGATGTCCGGGAAAGACCACGAAACAGAGCGAGTCGCTATAGATGACCTGCGAAAACAAGTTGCGCTCGCCCGGATCGTAGGAGACCACGCCCAACTCGATGGAATTGTCGAGAACGTCGCGCGGGATGCGGCTGGAGAAACTGCGGCGGACCTCAACCTTCACCCCGGGATAGAGGCGGCGAAACCGGAAGATGTGACCCAGCAGATAGAGCGCTCCGCTCTCGTTGGCGCCGATCGTTAGGCGGCCGGTATGCGTGTCGCGCAGCTCGGTCAGCGCGTTGGCCATGCCCCGGCGCAGGTTGTCAAACTTGCGCGCGTATTCCAGGACCACTTTGCCGGCGTCGGTCAGGGTACCGTCTTTCAGCGAACGGTCCACCAGGACTTCGCCTAATTCGTGTTCCAGCCGTTGGACCGCCAGGCTGATGGCGGGCTGGGTGCGCAGTAGCTTCTGAGCCGCGCGCGAGAAGCTCTTCTCTTCAGCGACCGCAAGGAAAATGGCCAGTTGCGAGAGTTCCATAGGCTCCAGATCCGGGTAAAGTCACTATAACAAACTTTTATGATACTCCAAGAAAGATAAATTTGACTTATCCCCAGGCCATGCTGCATTCTAGGGCTTTACGCCTTGTGAAGGGGGTGCTCGCGTGGACAAGCGGATCTATATCTTCGACACGACGTTACGCGACGGCGAACAGTCTCCCGGCTGCAGCATGAACACCGCCGAGAAGTTGCG
>CAYPHP010000536.1:0-3345 GCA_964410045.1 uncultured Acidobacteriota bacterium
CTCCGACGTGGTCAAGCGGGAGCAGGCGCGGCTGCGCAATTTCATTCGCCGGCGCGTGCCCGATGCGCGCGACGCCGAGGACATTCTGCAGGACGTCTTCTACGAACTGGTGGAAGCGAACCGCCTGCTGATGCCGATCGAGCACGTCACCGGCTGGCTGTTTCGCGTGGCGCGCAATCGCATCACCGACCTCTTCCGCAAGAAGAAGCCGGAGCGCTTCAGCGATCCCGCCATCGCGGACGAGAGCGGCGAGTTGCTGCGGTTGGACGACTTGCTGCCTTCGCCCGATGCCGGACCGGACGCGCTCTACGCCCGTACCGTGCTTCTGGAGGAACTGGAGTTGGCGGTCGAGGAACTGCCGCCGGAGCAGCGCGAGGTGTTTGTGGCGCACGAGCTGGAAGGGCGCAGCTTCAAGGAGATCGCCGTCGAGAGCGGCGTGAGCGTGAACACGCTGCTCTCACGCAAACGCTATGCCGTTCTGCGGCTGCGCCAGCGGTTACAGGACATTTACGACGAATTTACGAAAGCATGAGGCGCCGGATATGAAACCGAAATGGAAGAGACTGATGTTCATCGCTCCCCTGGCGATTCTGGGCCTGGCGGTGTTTGCCTTCATCGGCGGCGAAGTCGTGAAGTACTTATGGAACTGGCTGCTGCCGCCGCTCTTCGGCTTCCGCGAGGTCACGTTCTGGCAAGCGCTGGGACTGCTGGCTCTGTGCCGGATCCTCTTCGGCGGATTTGGACTCCAAGGTTCCGGCGGCTCCGATTACCGTCACCGCATGAGAGAGCGTTGGGAGCGCATGACCCCGGAAGAGCGGGAACGCCTGCGTCAAGGCTGGCGCGGACGTTGGGGCTTCGTCCCACCCGCGGGCGGGAGCCCGGGGCAATGAGAATCACCGGTATCGATGAATCACAGCGCACCGCCGCCAAGATCGCGGGATTCACATGCCTCTTCGTGATGGCGGTGGTGGTCTTTGCGCACTATGTTCTCTACGCCCCCCTCATGGTCCCGGGGAATGCCGCGGAGACCGCTCGCAATATCGTGGCCCACGAACGGAGTTTCCGTCTTACCCTCGCCTGCTATCTGATCTTCGGAGCAGGCCTGGTGGTCCTGCTCACAGCGCTCTACGAGATCCTCAAGCCCGTGAACCCGGGCCTTGCCCTGCTCGCGGCATTCTTCCTGCTGGCTTATGCCGCGATGTGGATCGTGATCGGGCTGGAGGGGTTTGGCGTCCTGAGGGTTTTGAGTGGCGCCCCGTACTTAAAGGGATTCGAGGTTGATCGCTTGCAGGCCATGGCCAGGCTGCACCTCGCAGCAGGTTTCGACGCCTATTACGTGGGCCTGTTATTTTGGGGGATGGCCTCCACGGTGTGCAGCTACTTGTGGTTCAAGTCGAGCTATATTCCCAGAGGACTGGCCGTCTTCGGCGTGATCTCGTCCGTGTGGTGCGCGGCCTGCGCTCTCGTGTTCTTCGTGTTCCCTGGTTTCGGCAGCGCGATCAATCTATACTCGTTCGACTCGCCGATCGGCCTTTTCGAAATGGTTTTGAGTGTGTGGCTCTTGAGTAAGGGAATACGAGCGCCGCTCGCGGCAAAGGATTGAGGCATGAAGACCACTCTTCCCGCAGGTTACTCCGGAACTTCGCTCGCAAAGAAGCTTGGAATCAAGGCGGCGAGCCGCGTCCTGCTGGTCAACGTCCCGGAGGATTACGCGGACCTCCTCCAGCCGCTCCCGGATGGCGTACGGTTCGAGAAGACCGCCAGTCCGCGGGTCGAGATGGCCCACATCTTCGTCACCCGGAAGGAAGAACTCGCAAAGCACCTGAGGAGTCTGCGACGGAGGCTCAAGCCTGACGCTGCGCTGTGGGTGTCTTGGCCCAAGAAAGCGTCCAAGGTGCCCACCACAGTGACCGAGGACATCATTCGCGAGGTCGCGCTTCCACTGGGCTTCGTTGACATCAAGGTTTGTGCCGTCAGTGAAATCTGGTCTGGGCTGAAGCTGGTTATTCGCAAGGAACTTCGCTAAGGGAATACGGCTCTCACGAAAGTGGATGCCGATCCGGCGCCACCCATTCACGCCGAGCGCGGCGGTCGGCGACCACGTCAAAGCTGTAGTAGTCGCGGTGCAGGTCGCGGCGGTCGCCGTAAGTTTCCACCGCCGCGCGGACCACGTCCAGGCGCGAGGCAAACCGGCCGCCACGCACAAGTTCGCCGATCACTTGCGACCAGAATCGGGTGAGCGTCTCGTGATACCCGCTGGTTTCGGTGCTGACGACGCCCACGCTGGCGTTGAAGGCGATGATCCCCTCCTTGGTCCGGCGGAACGCTTCGGCAGGCTCATGGTCGAAGGCCAGGCTGGCGGCCACGGCGACATGCGCAGCGTGAGTGAAGGCGCCGCGCGGCAGTTCGCCGGCGCGCCAGGCGCGGAGGAACTCGTCCAGGCCTTCGGCCGTATCTACGAATGGCAATGTTTTCGTAAGCATATCCGGGTAGTGTATTATGATTCAATTGAAGATGTCTATGGATGCTTTGGATAGGAAGGCAGTCCGGGCGCTGATGCGCCAGGGCCGGACCACCTGGGCCGAGTTGGGCCTCCGGCTGGGGATGTCCGCTCCGGCCGCCGCCGAACGCGTCCGCAAGCTGGAAGAGCGGGGCATCATCCGCGGTTACGCCGCGCTGACCGATCCGGAAGCCCTGGGCTATCCGCTGACCGCATTCGTGTGGGTGAGCCTGGGCGATGAGCGGCGCCGCCGCGCGTTCGTCAGGGGCTTTGGCAAACTGGAAGAAGTTGCCGAATGCCATCACGTCTCCGGCGACGAAGACTACCTGCTGAAAATCCGCTGCCGCAGCACGGCGGATTTGGACCGCATCCTGGTGCGCGAACTCAAAGGCAGCTTAAGCGCGGCGCGTACCCGGACCACGATCGTGCTTTCTTCGGCCAAGGAAAGCACGGCGGTTCCGATTGCCGAGGAGTGACGGAACGCTGATAGACTTTCCTTATGCCGGACCAGGAGCTACCGCGTTGCGAGTTTGAGGGCAAGAAGCTGATCCTCCATCACCAGGCGACCCTGCCGGGGAAGGTGGAAGCGATCACCCCGACCGTGGACGCGGTGATGGCCATGGCCCGCCAGATGGGCTGTGCCGCGGGCAAGGAGACCGAGGTCGAGCTGTCCCTGATCGAGGCTCTGGCCAACGCCGTCCGTTACGGCTGCCGTGGGGATCACAACAAGCAAGTGGAGTTCTGCGTGGCCTGCGATGAGGACCGCGGCATGCTGATTGTGATTCGCGATCCCGGTCCAGGCTTCGATCCGGCGTCCATTCCCAGCCCGATCGTCGGGCAGAACA
>CAYPHP010000536.1:3355-3691 GCA_964410045.1 uncultured Acidobacteriota bacterium
TTTCCTGATCAACCAGTTGATGGACGAAGTGCGATACGAGCGCGGCGGCACGCAGATCTTCATGCGCAAGAGCTAACCGGCGGTGACAGGGGAAGAACGCCGATACTGCGCAGAATGATTTCGTCCGCGGTCGGCTGCGACTTGATGTAACTGAGTTCGCTCGCGTCCGCTCGAAGTTGTGGAGCATCCGCGGGCGTCAGATCCTCCCGGCTGCGCAAGGCAGTCATCGTCGACTGCGCCATCAGTGAAACGCGCAGCTTCATCGCGCTGGTGGTCTTCTGCAAAGGCTGGATATCGGTGCCTGACGAAAAGTCATCGAGCAAGCGAAGCGCATAC
>CAYPHP010000537.1:0-3691 GCA_964410045.1 uncultured Acidobacteriota bacterium
CGCTGTGGACGCGATCAGCCAGGCGGATGGCGCTCCCTGCGGAGTCGTCGCCCCGCCCCACCGCTGGGCTTTTCTCGATACGGAAACTACGGGCATCTCGGGTGGCACGGGAACGTATGCCTTCCTGATCGGGATCGGCGTGCTGGTCGGCGACACCTTCCGCATCCACCAGTTCTTTCTCCGCGACTTTCACGAGGAGCCGCAGCAGTTGGCGGCGGTCGACGAGTTCCTCCAAGGCTTCGACGTGCTGGTCACGTACAACGGCAAGACCTTTGATGGTCCGCTGCTCGAGACCCGCTACCGTCTGGCGCGCCGAGAGCCGCCGCACGAGCGCCTCTTCCACTTTGACCTGCTGCATTCCGCGCGCCGGATCTGGAAGCTGCGCATGAGCAGTTGCCGGCTGGTGGAGTTGGAGTCCGCGATCCTGGGCTATCAGCGTCAGGATGACGTGCCCGGCTACCTGATTCCGCCGCTGTATTTCGACTATCTGCGTTATGGAATCTTGCGGCGGCTGGAGCCAGTCTTCCTGCACAACCGCCTGGATATCCTGAGTCTCGCTTGCCTGACCAGCGTGGTCTTGGCGGCTCTGGGCGACCCAGCGCGCGCGCCGCTGACGCACGGCGCCGATCTCTTTAGTCTCGCCCGCTGGGTCGGCCGTCAGGGGCGCACTGATGCGGCGTTGGATCTTTACCTGCGCGCCAGGCGCTGCGGCCTGCCGCCGGAAGTGGACGCACAGGCACGCTGGGAGATGGCCGCGATCCACAAACGCGCACGCAATTACCATGCCTCGTTGCCTCTGTGGCGAGAGTTGGGAACAGCCGAGGCGTTCGAGGAACTGGCCAAATACTACGAGCATCGCGCGGGCGATCTTGAAGCCGCGCAGGCGGCGGCGGTCGCAGCGTTGCGCCTGTGTCCCGCCGAGAGCCGCGCAGCCTGTCAGCGCCGCGTGGACCGTCTGGATCGCAAGGCCGGGAAGCCCCTGCGCCCACTCTGAAATCCCATTCCTATGTTAACCTGTAAGTGGGAGTTACAATGGCCACTGCCCGTGTGCATATCATTTGCCCGGCCGACCTGATCGGCCGCATCGACGCCTTGGTCGGCAAGCGAGGCCGCAGCAGGTTCATTGCGGAAGTCCTCCAGGAAGAGGTCCGGAGGCGCCAGTCCCTGAAGCTCATCGAGGAGGTCGCTGGCAGTCTGAAAGACGAGGATTACCCATTGATTTCCAAACTCGGCTCGGTGGAATATGTCCGACGCCTGCGCAAGGAATGGGACCGCCCCCGTCCTCGCCGGAAAGGCCGTTGAGCATGTCCCTCTATTTGATTGACTTACTGCACGGCCGGCAGGGACGCGACAACCTGGTTCGCAACCTGATCCTGAGGAAAGAACGCTTGATCTGCTGCGCGATTACGGTAGCCGAACTGTATTCCGGCATCCTGGCCAAGGACGTTCCTAAGCTGGAAAAGCTCTTTCGAAGTTTGGAGTACTTCGACCTTTCACCTGATGTCGCTCGCAGGGCCGGATTGCTTCGTAGAGACTACCGCCGCAAAGGAATCACGCTCTCCTTGGCCGATGCCACGCTTGCCGCCTTGGCGATCGCTGAGGAAATGGTTCTTGTCACCGCAAACCGGAAAGACTTCCCAATGCCCGATCTCGAACTCTACCCTCTTACAGGAATCAATTGACTCTGGCCGCCGGGCGGATTCCTTCCACAAAGTCCACTATGTTGTCGCGGATCACGCTGCGCGTCTGGGCTTCCCCGCCCTTCTTGGCCACAATGCGGCGGTAGGCATCGGAGAACGCGCGCGCCGCGGTGGCGTCCTTCCACACCGAGCGATGGGCCAGGATCACCTCACCCTTGTCGTTCTCGAAGACGTCATATTTCAAGCCGCGCCATCCGGGGGTCACGGCGCGGGCTTCCTCTGGACTGAGCATCTGCTTGAACAGAACCATCAAGTCCATCTCGCCGAGGACGTTGGTATCCAGCTTGCGAAAGCCCGTCAGTGAGTCCGCAGGCACCGTCGGCGTGCCCGACTCCGACTGCGGCAACGGCGCCGCACCCGGGTGCAGGACCTCATATGTCGAGCGCGGCGGACGGCTCAGCAGCGCGGCGTAGAGATCGTGGCCTTCTTTGCCCACCTTGCCGGACATGGCTTTCACGTAGCTCAATCCGACGGTGTAAGGGAACAGCAAGCTCTCTCGCAGATAAGCCGGCGCGGCAGCGAAGACCGGAAACTTGCTGGTCTCCGCCATGGTCGCCTGGGCCACATACTCGGAAAGGTTGGGATAATCCGCGGTCTTCTCGCCGCGCCCCCCGAGCATGTATTCCATCATGGCCAGCACGCCCTGACCCTCCACCACGGCCACGCGCGCCATCTGCTCGTCCTGATTCATGCCGTCTTTCTGCAGGAATTGGTCCAGGTCAATGTATTGATCCTGCAAGGCGTGGGTCAGCTCGTGGGCGATGGCCGGCTTCTGCAGCTCCAGCGGCGCCCAGTCGGAGAGGAAGAACATTTTCCGGCGCGGATCGTAGTAGGCGGTGGCCTGTTCGGCCAGCAGGTCCACCACGAAGGTCTCCAGTTGAAACCCGGAGGGCAGGAGGCCGAACTTCTGCAAAGCCACCTGCTGTGCGTGCAGACGCTCCGGCGTGGTGGTCTGCTTCATCCGCTCCTGGATGTAGCCGCGGATCTGCTCGCGGCTGACCACCGCACTCTTCACCGGCTCCTTGATCTTCAAGCCCGTAATCTTGGCGACCTGCAGGATGATTTCATCCACCGCCGCCAGGGCCTGCTCCGCAGCGCTGCGATTGTCCTGGGCGAAAAGCGGTCCGCAGATTACGCAGAGAACACAGATGGCGAGGAGTCTCTTCATTGCAGGTTCAGCACCATGATGCGCGGCTCCGTCATTTCCTCGATGGCGTAGCGCAGACCCTCGCGTCCGACGCCGGAGTCTTTGGCGCCACCGTAAGGCATGTGATCCACGCGATAAGTGGGCACATCGTTGGCGATCACACCGCCTACTTCCAGCTTCTCGAAGGCCCGGAAAAGGCGCGCGTTGTCGCGGGTGAAGACGCCTGCATGCAGACCGAACGGCGTCTGGTTCACATGCTCAAGCGCCTGATCGAAGCTGTCGTAGGGCGTGACCGTAACCAGCGGTGCGAAGACCTCGCGGCAGTTCACCAGCATGTCGGGCCGCGTGTCGACCATGACGGTGGGCTCGATCGTCCGTCCGTCACGGCGGCCGCCGATCAGCACCTTCGCTCCCTGCGCGACGGCTTCGTTGATCCAGGTTTCGGCGCGCTCGGCGGCCGGAAGGTCAATCATCGGCCCTACGTCGGTGGTGTCATCCATGGGATCGCCCGTCTTCAATTGACGCACGCGCGGGACCAGGAGTTCCAGGAAGCGGTCGAAGACCGTGCGTTCGACGAAGACGCGCTGCACCGAAACACAGGTTTGCCCGGAGAAGGCGAAGCCGCCAGCCACGATCCGGCCTGCGGCAAAGTCCAGATCCGCGTCGGCGTGCACGATGGTGCCGGAGTTCCCGCCCAGCTCCAGCGTCACTCGCTTCTTCCCTGCTTTCGCCTTCAGCGCCCAGCCGACTTCCGCGCTGCCGGTAAAGGTCAGCATCTTGAATCGTGGATCGGCGGCCATGGCCACGGCCACCTCCGCGCCGCACGATTCGGGAGGCAGGACGG
>CAYPHP010000538.1:0-3690 GCA_964410045.1 uncultured Acidobacteriota bacterium
TCTGGTGTACCGAAGCGGTCTTCGAGCCGTTGGCGGGCGTTGACAAGGTCGTCTCCGGCTATTCCGGCGGAAATGCTTCCGACGCGCGCTACGACGCGGTCAGCGACGGCCGCACCAATCACGCAGAGGTGATCCAGATCACCTATGATCCCGCGAAGATCAGCTATGGCCAGATCCTGAAAATCTTCTTCAGCGTGGCCCACGATCCCACGCAACTGAACCGCCAAGGTCCGGACCATGGGAAGCAATACCGCTCGGCCATCTTCTACAAGGATGACGAGCAGAAGCGCATCGCCGAGGCCTATGTGCAGCAACTCCAGAAGGCCAAGCTCTTCCCTCGCCCGATCGTCACGGAGCTGGCGGCGCTGAAGGCGTTCTATCCCGCCGAGGAATACCACCAGGACTACGTCAAGCTCAATCCACGAAACCCTTACGTCGTGGTCAACGCGCTGCCGAAGATCGAAAAGCTCAAGAAGCAGTTCCCTACTCTGCTCAAGAAGTGATCACTTGAGTCTGCGCGGATTTTTGCCGTAGTTGTCACGCATGTAGCACAGCACGACGTCGTCAATCTGATCGTCCTTGCGGAAGCGCATCTCCAGATTCTCCCAGCCCTGGAAGTCTTCAAGAGCCTTGCGCGTTCGCGAATCGTAGACGCCATTCACCGGCCCCTCGTAGAAGCCGGTGGCTTGCAGGATGCCTTGGATCTCGCGGGTCAATGCACCGTCGAGCTTGTGGGTCTTCTCGGTAAGCCCGAAGTAGAGGTTGTGGACGCCCAACAGGCGCTTCAATTCCTGAATCGGCTCCGGGTGGTCGTCCACGCGCAGATCAATCCATTTGTCGCCGACGCCGCCGTAGCCCGCGCCCTTCCGGACCACCAGCATGGCGGCCGATTCCTTGCCGCGCCGGTCACCGCCGGCCTTCTGTCCAGCTTCCAAAGCGGCCATCAGGCGATCCGGGAATGCGCCGGCCGCGGCGTCCAGGACTCGGGCCATGTCGCGGACGACATCCGGCCCCGCCAGGATATTGCCCTGGCAGGCGTAGTTCTTGCCCGTGACGCCGCCGGACCAGGGAAACGTGTTCTTGCCGGTGAAGGTGGCCGCGCGGCCCCGGGCGTCCACGATCCCCATCTGGCGTTCTTCCCGGTCGGAATCACGCTCCGTGAGCTTGCGCAGGGTCTCTTCCGCGCTGAAGCCGAGCTCCAACATGCGCAGGCCATCTTCACCGTAAGTCAGATTGGCGGCGGCCTGCGTTGCCACCGCGCCAACTCCGGCGCGGGCCCACGGGACCGCTGCGCCTACTGCGGGAAACTTCGATTGCACCACGACACCCAGCGATCCGGTGGCCGGATCGTAAGCCACGCATGAGAATGTGGAGGTCCGCGGCCAAGTCTGCGCGGTGCAGGAGAGGCAGACCGCCAGAAAGGCAACCACTCGAATCCTCCAGAACATCACAGCGTCTTCAAGTAGGCGATCAAGGCATCCACTTGCTTTGCGTCCAGGCTGTCCTCGAAGCCCACCATCTTCCCGCCGCCTTTCAGAATCAGGTCGCGAACGTTGGCGTCGGTCACCGGACGCTCGTCGAACATCTTGGCGCGCTTGTATAGGCCCTTCATGCCCGGCCCGATCCGTTTGTCGGTCTTGTCCGGCCAGTGGCAGACGGTGCATTTCTCCTTGAACTGGGCTTGGCCTTCGGCGACGTTCGCCGAGGCCTTCTTAGTGTCCTTCTTAGGCTTGTCCTTGGCTTGCGACACGAGCAGCAATGCGCACAGTAGAAACATTAGAGCGCTGGAAACGAATCGCTTCATGGAGTCTCCTCGGGATAGGGGTCTTGTTGATTGCGCCGCAGAAAGTCTTCTTCCGCACGCTTGGCGGCAAAGTACATCTCCTTGGTGCGGACGATGGCGGCAACGTACTTGCGGATATTGGGCTGCCAGATGGCTTCGTCATCCAGGCAGCCCAGCTTGATCTCGATGGCCCGGCGTGTTTCTTCCCGCTGATCCTCCGACCAGTCGAGCGGGGCGGCCTCCAGCGCGATCCGGCACAGTTGGGCGACGCGCTCCGTCCTCCGCCGCCGCGGATCTTCCGCGACACGCCGGATGTGGCCGAAGAATCCGCGCCGGGAGTACATGGTAATGATTCTAACCAATTGACGGGCCGGTTCGCCAGACCGAGAGTAAGGAAGTTGACGATCAGCTCCTAACCATCCCTCTGCGAGCCGCCGGAAAGCGCTAAAGTTCGGCGTTTTCACCTTGACAACCTGTGGTGTATGGCTTAAACACTGGGGGAGCGTTCCGAGAATCGGTGGTACTTGGGGCAGGGGTTGGGGTGAGCACAAAAGGCAGATGGGGAGGCTCTATGTTCCGTTTCAAGTTCGTCGCGGTGGTGGTGTGTCTGAGCGTGCTCTGCGCACCGCTCATGTCGCAGGAGTTTCGGGCAACGATCACAGGGCGCGTGGTGGATAGTTCCAGCGCCGTGGTTCCCAACGTCAAGATCCTCGCGGTGAACGTAGCTACGCAATCCAAGACGGAAACCGTCTCCAGCGGCGACGGACAGTACAACCTGCCCTTCCTTACGCCGGGGAACTACCGCATCTCGGCGGAGGCCACCGGATTCAAGCGTTACGTGCGCGAGAGCATCACCGTCGGTACGAACGAGCGGATCGGGCTGGACATCACGCTGGAAGTGGGCGCCGTGACCGAGAGCGTGACCATCACCGCTGAGGCGCCGCTCCTGCAAACCGCCACAGCTTCCACCGGACAGGTGATCAATTCGCGCCAGATCGCCAACCTGCCGATGAACGGCCGGACCGCGCTGTCCCTGGCGCAATTGGCCTACGGAGTCACCCCCAACAGCGATCCGCGTTTCAACCGCCCGTTCGACAACGCCGGCCCATCCGATTTCTCCATGGGTGGCGCGCCGACACGGACCAATGAGCTGCTGATCGACGGCGCTCCCGACGCCACGCGCGACAACCGCGTGGCCTACAACCCGCCGGTCGATGCGGTGGAGGAAGTGAAAGTGGAATCCTTCCAAGCCGACGCTGCCTACGGCCATACCGGAGGCGGCACCGCCAACGTGGTGCTCAAGGGCGGAGGCAACGCTTTCCATGGCAGCATCTATGAGTTCAACCAAGTTTCCCGGCTGGCGGCGACGCCCTTCTTTACCAACAGGGCGAGCCAAAAGAAGTCGGTCACCCGCTTCAACCAGTACGGCGTCACCACCAGTGGGCCGGTGATCGTACCCAAGCTGTTCAACGGCCGTGACAAACTGTTCTTCTTCTTTAGCTGGGAAGGCATCCGTGACTCGTTCCCGGAACCCCTGACTTCCACCGTGCCAACGGAGCGGCAGCGGAACGGCGACTTCTCGCAATTACTTGCCTTGAGCCCCAACTACCAGTTGTACGATCCGCTCAGCGGCGTCCGTGAAGGCACCCGAGTCCGGCGTACGGCTTTCCAGGGCAACATCATTCCTGCGGCGAGGCTGAATCCAATTGCCAAAGCGCTCCTGGCGTATTACCCGGCGCCCAATCAGGCCGGCGGCAGCGACGGCCAGAACAACCACCTGTCTCCTTCGGTCCGTTCCGACACCTATGACGGTTACCTGGGCCGCTTGGACGTCAACTTCAGCCCCCGGCACAAGCTGTTCTGGAATTACCGCCTGAACAGCCGGATCGAGAACCGCAGCAATCGCT
>CAYPHP010000539.1:0-3685 GCA_964410045.1 uncultured Acidobacteriota bacterium
TGGCTCGCTGATTTGTTCGGACTACCCGCGGACTGCGCCGGCGCAGTGGTGACCGGAGCCACCATGGCCAACTTCACCGGACTGGCCGCGGCCCGGCACACACTGCTCGAGCGCGAAGGCTGGGACGTGGAGCGTCAGGGCTTGTTTGGCGCGCCGCCCATCGAAGTCGTGGTGGGCAATGAAGCGCACGTCTCCCTGCTCAAGACGCTGGGCATGTTGGGCCTGGGACGTGACCGCGTCGTGCGCGTGCCCGCCGATGGTCAGGGCCGCTTGATCGCTAAGGAGATTCCCCGCCTCAGTCCACGGACGATCCTGTGCCTGCAAGCCGGCAACGTCAACACCGGCGCGTTCGATCCGTTCGAAGAAGCGTGTGGCAGCGCTCACGACGCGGGCGCATGGGTTCACGTTGACGGAGCATTCGGCATGTGGACGGCTGCATCACCGGCCCGCGCGTCGCTGACTCGCGGCCTGTCCCTTGCCGACTCCTGGGCTACGGATGCTCACAAAACGCTCAACTCCGGATACGATTGCGGGATCGCTTTTGTGCGCCAATCGTCGGCGGTCAGCGCGGCCATGAATGTTCCAGCGCCTTATCTGCTCGACAGCGAGCATCGCCAGCCCATGCACTTTACTCCGGAATCCTCGCGGCGTGCCAGAGGCGTCGAGTTGTGGGCCGCGCTGAAGTGTCTGGGACGGTCCGGAGTCGCGGAGATGGTCGAGCGGATGTGTACGCACTCCGCTCGTCTTGCCGAGGGGCTGCGCCGTGCCGGACACAGCGTCTTGAACGACGTGGTCTTCAACCAGGTGCTGGTTTCGTTCGGCGAACCTGCGCGGACGCGACGAGTCATCGAGTCGGTGCAACAGGACGGAACTTGCTGGTGCGGCGGAACAGAGTGGCACGGTCAGGCCGCAATGCGCATCAGCATTTCCAGTTGGGCCACTACCAAAGACGACATTGACCGCAGTCTGGCGGCGATTCTGCGCGCCGCAGGGTGACAACGATGGTCTGGCGACACGCAGTTCTCGCGGTGGCCGTGCTGGCAGCGATGATCGCGGTTTTCGCGCGGCCCCCGATTCCTCAGGATCCCGCCTACCACCTGTTCGCTGATCAGCGCGCGTGGCTCGGCATTCCCAACTTCCTCGACGTGCTTTCCAACCTTCCGTTTGCCGTGGTCGGACTCGTGGGAGTGGTCGTGACCTGGCGAAGGAAGCCCTTGGAGAAATGGCCGTATGCGACGCTGTTTGCCGGCGCTGCGCTGACCGCGTTCGGCTCGGCCTACTATCACTGGGCGCCTGACAATGCTCGGCTGGTCTGGGATCGCCTGCCGATGACCCTCGGATTCATGGGACTCCTGTGCGCGGTGGTGTCGGAACGCGTGAGTTTGGCGCTGAGCCGCTGGCTGCTGGTTCCACTTATGGCGATCGGCGGCGCCAGCGTCGCCTACTGGCATTGGAGCGAGCTGCAAGGCACAGGTGATTTGCGTCCGTACGCGCTGGTACAGTTTGGATCGTTGCTGGTGGTTGTGCTCTTGCTGGTTCTGTATCACGCGCGCTACACCGGAAGCGCCTACTTCTTCGCCGGAATCGGCGCGTACTTGGCCGCCAAAGGATTTGAAGCGGCCGACCAGCAGATCTTCGCGCTAGGACAAGTGGTCAGTGGTCACTCGCTGAAACATGTGGCAGCGGCGGCAGGCATTGCCTGCATCGTGGTCATGCTCAGGAAGCGTTCGCCGCTTGCCGGTCCAGAAGACCGGCAAGTTTCTCCTTGAGGATTCCCGGCCAGCCGTTCCCCAGGATGTAGCTGATGGCGATCGCCCGCACGCCCTCGAAGCCGGTGTGGTCCAGTCGCACGCGTGTTCCTCCCGTGGCCGGTTCCAGACGGATCGTCAGCAGGGTGTCAATGCCTCCGCCGGCCCAGGTGAAGACCAGCCGATTCGGCGGATCGAGTTCCCGGACTTCGCACTTCACGATGCCGTCGAAGCCCGGCTGCGGCTTCGTCGTAAATGTGAAGCGGTGGCCGAGCCGCGGCGCAAAGTCATTGGGCATCAGCCATTCGGCCATCGCCTTCGAGTCGGTCACCGCGGCCCACACCCGCTCGATCGAGTGCGGATAGAACACGTCGAAGTGGAGATCGCGTTTCACTCGCTAGTTCCTGCCTTGCACCAGAGCGAAGCTGTTGCCGTAGAGATCCTGGAACACGGCCTGAACGCCCCAGGGTTGTTCTTCCGGCGGACTGGTGAACTTGACGCCTTTGGCCGCCAGTTCTTGGTAGGTCTTGCGGCAGTCGTCGGTGCCGAAGACCCAGGTCGTGTTCTGGCCGACACGCTCCGCCGTCACTTGGCCCGGCTCCGGTTTTTGCAGAATGATTTCCAGCCCATTGCCGCCCTTCGGCGCGACGGTTACCCAGCGGGCTCCGGGACCGAACTGCGCGTCCATGCGCTTCTCCAAGCCCAGAACTTCGGTATAGAAGCGCAGCGCTTCGTCGTATTCCTTCACCAGAATCGTCACGTGGTTCAGTCCGTTGATCATGGATTCTCCTTCAAGTATTCGCCCAGCTTTCCCAAATGCTCGCGCCAGAAGCGGTCGTAGTGTGCCACCCAGTCGTAGACCTGGCGTAGCGGCTCGGCGCACAACCGGTAGTGCCGTTGCCGGCCCACCCGCCTTTCCACAACCAAGCCCACTTCACGCAGGACCCGGAGGTGCTGCGAGACGGCCGGCCTGGACATGGCAAACGGCCGGGCCAAGTCGTTGACTGGTTGCTCGCCGTCACCGAGCAGGTCCAGCAATTGCCGACGGGTGGGGTCGGCAATGGCTTGATAGACGTTGGCGATGGCGGCTGGCACGGGCTCGATAATATGTAAGCTATAACTTACGTGTCAAGCGGAAATTTGCGGCGGCACGATTTTCCGCACAGGTTATTGATTATGGTAGGTTTCCCCGGGGCCTTTCGCCCCGGGGGTCCAGACGGAGGTTGGATGGGCGCCCTCGAAGGCGCTCCACCAGAATAGACGCATTCCAGCGCCAAAAAGTTTTAGGCACCCTATGGGAGCCTTCAAGCGTAAGAGAAGTAAGGCTATGTTCACCTTACTGGTTGCGTTGTTGGTGGTAACGGGAGATCCGCCCTCCGTCGAGACGATCATGGCCCGGGTGGCCGAGAACCAGACGCGAGCGCAGGACGCCCGCAAACAGTGGATCTATCAGCAGTCGGTGCTGGTCCGGTTGCACCGCAGCAACGGGAAGCTTGCCCGTGAAGAGGTTGGCGAGTACCTGGTCACTCCAACGGCGAACGGTTCAGAAAGGGCGCTTCAGCACTTTGCCGGCAAGTATGAGAAGGGCGGCAAGCTTCACGATTACTCCCAGCCCGGCTACAAGTACAAGGACCTGGATATCGACGGTGACCTGGCCCGGGACTTGGCCGAGGAATTGGTCGATTCCAAGGACTCCCGGGACGGCGTCTCCGCCGACTTCTTCCCGCTCAGGGCCTCGGAACAGGCCAAGTACATCTTCGCGTTGCAGGGCAAAGAGAGCTATCGCGGTCAGGAAGTGTACAAAGTGACCTTCCGGCCCAGGCCTGGCGGCGAGGAAGACAGCATCTGGAAGGGCGAAGCATTGATCGACGCTCAGGAGTTCCAGCCCCTGGTGGTCACCACGAACCTTGCGTTTCACATCCCGTTTGCCGTGCGGA
>CAYPHP010000540.1:0-3681 GCA_964410045.1 uncultured Acidobacteriota bacterium
CGCTGGCGTCTTCTGGGCCTCCCCATCGGGCAAGAGCTTCGGCTGCCGGGACGCGGGCAGAGGCGGCGGGATCGGCCAGCGTCTTGCGAAGCGCGGCTGCGCCGGCCTTGACCGCTTCGGCGCCACGGACCAACAATCCCGTGGCCGCCCAATAGCGGACCGCGCTGTCGGAATCGGCCAGGCGCGCGATCAGCGCAGGCACTTCCTGGCTGTCGCGTCCTGCGGCCAGCGACGCTGCCTCCATGATCCGCGCCATCGGGTATCGAGTGTTATCCTGCGCCATCTGCCAGGGAGACGAGCCTTGCGACCGGCTGTGAATCTCTTCCTCCGGAAGAAACCCGACATCACGCACGCGGACCTGCCAGCCGGCAAGCGCGCGACGCATCCGCTTTACGATGTGGGCGTGGCGCGGTGACGCCGCGAGATTGTTGATTTCGTCGCGATCATTCTCCAGGTCGTAGAGTTCCTCGGGAGGATGCGGCTGCCAGAATTGCTTCTGAGCGGCGCTGAGCTTATCTTCGTCGTAGAGGCGCTTCCAGACGGCGGTCGTCGCGGTCTCAAACATGTACGACAGATGGTCGCCGTTGGAGCGATGCGGCATGAAGTTTCGGACGTACACGTAGCGCCGGTCACGCACCGAACGGATCATGTCGTAGCGCTCGTCCATGCGCCCTCGGAATCCGTAGAGATACTCGGGGCCGGGCGACGGACGAGGGCCGGCGAAGGCACGGCCTTGCATCCAGGAAGGCGGCGCCACTCCGGCGAGGCTCAGCACGGTGGGGGCCAGGTCGACGAACCCGACCATGCGGTCCGTAGAGCCTCCGGCACGGTAATCGCGCGGCGCGAGATGGCGGAAGCGGTCGGGGAAGTGGACCACCAACGGCACTTGCAGGCCCGAATTCATCGGGCAGCGCTTGGACCGCGGCATACCCGCGCCGTGGTCGCCAAAGAAGAAGACGATGGTGCTTTCGGCCAGCCCGTCGTCTTCCAACTGCTTCAAGACTGCCGCGGCTTGCGCATCCATCGTGGTCAGGTTGTCGTAATACTGCGCCCAGTCGCGGCGCACTTCGGGAGTGTCCGGGTGATAGGCGGGAAGGCGCACCGCGGCGGGATCGTGAACCAGGGTGTGCGGCCGGCTGCGAATCCGGCTTTCATGGGTGATTTCAAAATTGAAAATCGAGAAGAAAGGCTGGCCGGCCTTGCGATTGCGCCAGTGCGCCGTGCGGCTGGAGTCGTCCCAAGTGCCGCCGGGCTTCGACACGTTGTAGTCTTCCTTCACGTTGTTGGTCGCGTAGTAGCCGGCCTGCCGCAGGAAATGCGGGAACAGCGGCATGCTCGGCGGAAGATGGGTGATGGAACGCATATGCTCCGATCCCGTCGAGACGGGGTAGAGCCCGGTGATGATGGCGGTGCGCGCGGGTGCACAGACCGGCGCGTTGGACCATGCGCAGCGATAAGTGAGGCTGCGGGCAGCCAGCCGGTCGAGGTTGGGCGTGGTGGCATAGCGATCGCCATACATGCCGAAGGTGGGGCTCGAGTCCTCGCAAGTGATCCAGAGGATGTTGGGGCGCTCCGGTTCGGCCTGAGCAAACGCCAGTGACCCAGCGGTTACCGCAGCAGCGGTCGTGAACCGTCGGCGCGTCCATCCGGCGGTGGGCATGCGCCTTCCTTTCTGTTGACAATAGCCTGTCCTACACCGCAGCAATGCGTGAAAGCAAGGTCACGGGGTCTTTGCGGGCGGGGCCGGCCCTACTCCCGGAGCGGCAACCAAACCGAAAACGTGCTGCCCTGACCGAGCGTGCTGACGGCTTGCAGGCGTCCGCCGTGCGCTTCCGAAATGCGGCGAGCGATGGCCAGGCCCATTCCGCTGCCGGGTCCACGGAACTTCACGAACGGCCGGAAGACGTCGCTCAGTTTTTCGGGCGGCAAGCCGCGTCCGGTATCGCTCACCGAGAGCACCGCGAAGCCGTCGCGTGCGGAGACCTCCACGGTCACCTTGCCGGTGCCTTCCAGCGCCTGCAGCGCATTCCGCAGCAAGTGCAGAGTGAGTTGCTGGATCTGTACGCCGTCGTGCCTCACCGCGGGCACTTTTGTGTCCGCGGTCAACTCCAGGTCGGCGGACTGGGCCTGAGCCTGCGCTCGCGCCAAAGCCACGGCATGCTCCACGGTTTCCTGCAGGTTGCCCGGCTGCAGGTCGGGCGGCCGGAGGCGCGCGTAGTCGCTGAGGTCCGAGAGAATCTTCTTGATCCGTTGGACCTCCTTCTGGACTTCCAGCAGCACCTCGCGCACCGGGCTGCCGCTGGGCAGGTCGCGTGCGCTGATGTTCAGCACACCGGCGATGCCCGCCAAGGGATTGAAAATCTCGTGTGCCAGGCCGCTGGCCAGGTCGCTGATCACGGTGTAGTGAGCGGCGCGGTCAACGGTGGTGTTCTGCAGGCGCTGGTGCTCGGCTTGGAGTTTTTGGATTTCCCGCTCCCGCTCCTCCAACTGCCGCAGGACCCCGGCCAGCGCATACCAGATGACCGCGGCGGCGGCCAGGGCCAGCAGCCCCCCGATCAGCAGCAACGTCTGGCGCGCCGGACCATTCCACCAGAACGCCGCGGCCAAACCAGCGGCCGCGACTACCGCGAGAATCGCTGCCGCGCGAGTTGGAGATCCAGGCACAGGTCGCTCCGCAGGCCCTCACCCGGCCTGTGCTAACATCATAGCGCACGGGCAGCGTCTGCAAAACTTGGGGGACGGCTTGGCCGAGACGTTCTTGGAGGAGATGAAGCGCTACCTCGGGTTCACCGGGGCGGACTGCGCCCAGCTCCGCGAAATAGCGCCATTGATGGAGAAATACTTACCGGAAATGGCCGAGATTTTCTACTCACAGATCCCCCAACATCCCAACGCGCACCGGGTTTTTGTCGGCGGGCAGCCACAAATCGATCGCCTGAAACGCACCCTGATCCAATGGGGGCGGGGCTTGTTCACCGGGGTCTACGACGAAAGCTACGCCGACGAACGCTACCGCATCGGCTACCGCCACGTGCGCATCGGGCTGGAGCAGAAGTACATGATCAGCGCCATGGGCGTGGTCCGCGCCTTCCTGGTGGATTGCCTGGTGAAGGAGTTTCCGGCGCCCGACGAGCGGATGCGCCAGGTCCGCACGCTGAGCAAGATCCTGGACCTGGACCTGAACCTGATGTGCGAATCGTACATGCACGCCACCATGGACAACCTGCGCTCGCTCACCGGCCAGCTCGAGCGGGCCAACGAGGAACTGGCGGAGGCCGGCCGTGCCAAAGACGAGTTTCTGGCGCAAACCTCCCACGAGCTGCGCACCCCGCTCAACTCCATTCTCGGATTCACCAAGCTGATCCTCGACGGCCTGTGCAAGAGCCGGGAAGAGGAGCGCGAACTGCTGCGCGACATCTTTGCCAGCGGCCAGCACCTGCTGGGCATCGTCAACGACATTCTGGACATCGGCCGCATCGAAGCCGGACGCATGCACCTGAAAGTGGAGACGGTGAACCTGCGTCACGTGCTCGACTCCACGATTCCGTTGGTGGCGGTGCAACTGGCGTCCAAGAGCCTGGCGCTCCGCGACGAGACCCAGGAATTGGAGATGCCCGCGGTGCTGGCCGACGAAGTCCGCCTGCGCCAGGTCTTCCTGAACTTGCTGGGTAACGCCGTCAA
>CAYPHP010000541.1:0-3680 GCA_964410045.1 uncultured Acidobacteriota bacterium
GGTGGTGTTCTTCGCGCCGAAACTTTTGGGCGGCGGCGACGCCGTGCCCAGCTTCGGCGGGCGCGGCCTGGGATCCTTGGGCGCGACGCGGCCGGTTCGAGTTACGGCACTCCAACAAATCGGTGAAGACATTCTCGTGGAAGGATACCTGCACGATGTTTACCGGGATCGTTGAAACCACCGGCGAAGTCGCCGGATTGAAGAAGCATGGCAGCGGCCAGCGGATTACCATCAGCCACTCGCTGAAAGGCTTGAAGCAAGCCGACTCGATCGCCGTCAACGGCGTGTGCCTGACGGTGATCGCGCCACGCGGCAAGCAGTTCCATGCCGACTTGTCGCCTGAGACGCTGGAGCGCACCAACCTCGGCGCGCTGCGCCGGCGCTCGCTGGTGAACCTGGAGCGGCCGGTGACGCCGACCACGCGGCTCGGCGGCCACCTGGTCCAAGGACACGTCGACGGCATGGCCGAGATCGTGGCCCTGAAGCGTCTCGACAAGGAGGGCAATCACGATCTGCGCGTCCGCCTCCCACGCGATCTCTACAAGTATGTAGCGTGGAAAGGCTCCGTCACCCTCGACGGCATCAGCCTGACCGTGGCCTCGCTCGACAAAGACATCTGCGGAGTAGCCATCATTCCCTACACCTACGACCACACCAGCCTCTGCAAACACAAGGTGGGAGAGACGATGAACCTGGAGTGCGACCTGATCGCGCGCTATCTCGAACGGCTCCTTCGGCACGACGCTCCATCAGGCCTTACGATCGAGGGCTTGGAGTCGGACGGTTTCTAGTCGGCGGAATCTGCGTAATCTGTGGACTGCCTTTTCGCCCGCCAGTAGAGAAGAATCCCTAAGCCAAAGAAGAACCCCGCGCCGCCGATCAGCTTGGCGAAGTACAGCCCCGGACGGAGAGAATCACTGGGAGGAAAGAGCGCCAGGATCAGGACCACAAAGGTTGTCAGCGCGCCGATCGCAGGCGCGGCGTGGGACATGCGCAGCTTGATCACGGTGCAGAACATGTAGAGGAACGGCACGAAGTAGAGCAGGATGGTCATCTCCTGCAGCAGGATGTAGGCCTCGGCGACGGTGCCGCCAGGCATCCCAAGGATCAGCAGTCCCGCGGCCAGCCCGGCTTGCGTGAAGATGGCCACGTGCGGCGTACGCCAGCGCGGATGAACCGAAGCGAACGCCGGAGGCAGGTAGCGATCGAGTCCGGCGACGAACGGCAAACGCGACGAGCCCGCCAGCCAAGCGCCTGCGCCGCCGACGCTGGCCAGCGCAATCAGCAGGCCGACCGCGCCGGGCAGCCACGTCGCTCCTTCGCGTCGCGTGACCACATCGAGCGCCTGCACCGGACCGTTAATCACGTCCACGGAAGCGTTTGGGATCACCACCATCACCGCCGCCGTTCCCAGGATGTAGATCAGCGCGATCACGGCGCCGGAGATGAAGATGGCCCGCGGGATGTTTCGTTGCGGATCGCGGATTTCGCCGGCCATCACCGGGGCCAGTTCCAGGCCGGCGAAGGCGAACGCTTGCGCGGCCCAAAAACTGAAAGTGCCGAATTCCATTCGCGGGACCAGCGACGCGGCGTCGAAGCGTGTGGCGCTGCCGTACTTCATCAGGAACCATGCGCCTGCCGCGACCACCAGCGCGCCGGGAATCCAGATGGCCACGCCGCCCAGGTTTTCCAGCCACTTGCCTTTCTCCGTGCCGACCACGTTCACAGTCACCGCGACCGCCAGCATCATCAGCGCGATGCCCGAAGCGACGGCGGGATCTTTCGCCAGCCATTGCCAGTCCGGTCCTGCCACGAAGACTCCGGCGGCCACTCCCGACAACAGCAGCGACGGGATGTAACTCAGGTTGCTGACCCAATAACACCAGCCGCAGAAGAATCCGTGGAAAGGACCGAAGGCGCGCTTGGTCCAGTCATAGATTCCGCCCTCTTCCGGAAAGCGCTTGGCCAGGGCGATCACCACCAGCCCCTGCGGGATGAAGAACAGCAGCATTGCCAGGATCCACAGGGTCAGCGAGTATGGACCGGTGCGCGCCGCCGAGGAAAGCCAGCGCAAGCCGACGATGGCCGTGGTGTTGAAGAGGACCAGGTCCCAAAGACCAAACGTCCTCTTGAGTTGAGGAGCGTTCAAGCGAGGCTGCCGCCGGGCTGAGGCGGGGCTTCCGGCATTTCGTCCAGAGTCATAAATTCGCGGACAATTTCCGGAGTGTTGTCGTCGATTTTGCTCATCGGCCCGAAATAGATCGCTTTGGCCTGATGGAGAAACACCACGCGGTCCGCCACTTTGCGTGCCAGGGCCATGTCGTGGGTGACCACGACCGAAGTCAGATGCAGTTGCTTCTTCAGCTTGAGCATCAAGTCGCTGATGTGCGTAGACATCAGCGGGTCCACCATGGTGGTCGGCTCGTCATAGAGGATCGCTTCCGGCTTGGCCGCCAGCGCCCGGGCGATGGCCACGGCACGCTTGTTTCCGGTGCTGAGGTCCGACGGCATCATGTCCTTCTCCTCTTGCAACTCCAGAAGGTCAAGCAGGCCGTTAACGATCTGCTCGCGATCGTCCCAACTCAGTTCCGGACGGCCTTCGAGGGGAAAGCCTACGTTGTCGCCGACGGAAAGGGAGTCGAAGAGCGCACCGGACTGGAAAACCATGGTGACTTTCTTGCGGATTTCCAGCAACTCGGCTTCGCTCAAGTCCGTGATGTCCTGGTGAGCGATGAAGATGCGTCCGCTGTCAGGCTTCAGGAATCCCATCAGGTGCTGCAAAGTGACGGACTTGCCCACGCCGCTGCGCCCCAGGATGGCCACGGTCTCGCCCGGGTCCACCTCGAAGCTGACGTTGTCCAGGACCACCTTGTCGCCGAAAGCCTTGGACACTTCGCGGAACTCGATGTAGTGGGCCGACTCGGACATTTTCAGGCTCGTCCGCCGCGAGCTACCGACTCCAGGCGCTTCGAGGCTCGCTCGAAATCCTCCGGCGTGTTCACGTTGTGGAACAGGACGCCCTGAGTGTTGAACGGCTGCCACTCCTCTGGGCTGAGCTTGCGGACATGCAGCCGCTCGTAGAGCCGGCTGAGCTTCAGTTCGCCGACCGCCAGGCATTCTTCCACCGCCGCAAGGATGGACCGGTTGTAGACGGCGCACAGCGATTCGTAGCCGTGCTCGAGCGATTCAGCAACCGCCACCTGGGCGTCGGCCACGGCGGCAATGGTCACCAGCCGCTCCAGAAACTGGGCGTTCAGAAACGGCATGTCGCAACCCACCACCAGATTGAGAGGCGAACGCGTGTTCTTCAACGCGGCGTGGATGCCCCCAAGCGGACCCTTCCCTGCTTGGATGTCTTCCACCAGGGGCAGACCCAGCGAGGCATGACGTTCACGGTCGCCGACCATGGTCACGGAACCGACCGCGGTCTTCACCTGCTGGGCCACGATCAGCGCCAGGGGCTGGCCGTTCACTTCCATCAGCGCCTTGTCCTGACCCATCCGGCTGCTGGCCCCGCCGGCCAGAACCCATCCGGCGCAAATGCCTGTCGGGAGCATCCCTGCATCTTAACCTGGGAGAGCCCCCTGCGAACTCTCGGAAAGGCAAAAGGCAAAGCGCAAAAATAAAGAGGCCGGCGCTCCGTACCTTTGCTCTTTGTCCTTTTGTCTTTTGCGTTTTGT
>CAYPHP010000542.1:0-3677 GCA_964410045.1 uncultured Acidobacteriota bacterium
TCCTGGCACCGCACGATCGGCCGCGACACGTTCTGGACGCCCGCGCATCTAGCCATCTATGCCTGCGGCTTGATCGCCGGATTCGGCGGCGGGGCGGTGGTCCTGATGAGCACGTTCGGCGGCGGCGAAGATCGCAACGCGGCCACCGTCAGGCTGTGGGGGTTCCGCGCGCCGCTGGGGATCTTCATGGGCATTTGGGGCGCGGTGGCCATGATCACGTCGGCGCCGTTCGACGACTGGTGGCACAACGCCTACGGGCTGGACGTGAAGATCCTGAGCCCGCCGCACGTGCTGCTGGCCGTCGGCATCATCACCATCCAGCTGGGCGTGCTGATCCAGGTGCTGGGGGCGATGAACCGCGCCGATGAACCGGCGCGCCGCCGGACGCTCGAATGGATGTACCTGTTCGGCGCGGCCCTGGTCTTCCTGTCGCTGCAGACGGTGCTGATGGAATCCAGTCATCGCAGCAACATGCACCGGGCCGAGTTCTACAAGGTGATGGTCCCTGCAGCCGTGGTGGTGCTGGTGGGCATCGCGCGGGCCTGCGGACAGCGCTGGTCGGCGACCATCGTCGCCGGGATCTACACCGTCTTCACCTGCCTGTTCGTCTGGATCCTGCCGCTGTTTCCCGCGGAGCCCAAGCTGGGTCCGGTGTATCAGCAGGTGACCTTCTTCATCCCGCCCGAGTTCCCGCTGATGTTCCTGGTCCCCGCCGTGCTGCTCGACCTGCTGATCAAGCGGCTGGACGGCATGAACAAGTGGCTGCTGTCGGCGGTCTGCGGGACGGCGTTCCTCGCGGCGTTCGCAGCGGCGCAGTGGCCGTTCGCATCGCTGCTGATGACTTCCGTGACGCGGAACTGGTTCTTCGGCGCGCACTACATGCCCTACTACCTGCCGCCCACGTCGTTCTACGCCACGTTCCGCTTCTATCCGACGGAGGCTGCCGGCGCGTTCATCACCGGCATGGGAATGGCTCTGCTGCTGACCATCCTCTTCAGCAGGCTCTCGCTGGCCTGGGGCGATTGGATGCGGAAGATCCAAAGATGAAGTCCCGCCGCACTTTTGACTTTTGCCTTTTGACCTTTGCCTTTTGCCTTTCGGCGCCTGCGCATGTCGGCAGCCCCGACGTCTACCTGGAAGGCAAGGCCGGTCCTTACGCGCTGACCGCGGTGGTGCGTCCGCCGAGCGTAGTGCCGGGAATCGCGGAAGTGGAAGTGCTACTGTCGCGCGATCTCCAGCCCGGCGACGTCCAGGCGATCCGCATTCAGCCGGTCACCTTCGGCACGCAGGCGCTGGGCGCGCCGGTCCCCGACGTGCTGCAGCGTTCGGCGGATGATCCGCGTTACTTCACGGGGCAGGTCTGGTTCATGGCCGCCGACTCCTACAGCGTCCGTGTGCTGGTGGAGGGCAAGCACGGCTCCGGCAAGCTGGAAGTGCCGGTGCCCTCGACCAGCAAGCTGATCAGAGACATGCCTGCGGGACTCGGCGCCGCGCTGTTTGCCCTGATGATCTTCCTGGTGATCGGAGTCATGAGCCTGGCCGGAGCCACCGTGCGCGAAGCCGAGCTTGCGCCCGGGCAGGCGCCCGATCCCCCGCGCCGCAAACGGGCGCGGTGGGCCATGGCCGGAGCGCTGGTGTTCTCCGCGGCCGTCATCTGGCTGAGCAACAACTGGTGGACAGCCGAGGCTGCCTTCTATTCCCGGATTCTCTACAAGCCCCTGGAGATGGAGCCGGCGGTCAGCGGGTCAACGCTTTCGTTGACGCTGCGCGAGCCGGGCCGGTCGACAGGCGGCATCGAGGATTGGGGTGCCCCTCGCCAGGTGGACGACTTGGTGCCCGACCACGGTCATCTGATGCACATGTTCCTGGTCCGCGTGCCGGACCTGGACGCCTTCTATCACCTGCATCCCGAGCAGAAGGACGCGGTCCGTTACGAGAAGCAATTGCCGTCGCTGCCCGGCGGCAGCTACAAGATCTTCGCCGACATCGTCCACCGCACCGGCTTTCCGGAAACGCTGGTGGCGGAGACGACTCTGCCCGCGATCACAGATCAGCCTCTTCTCGGTGACGACTCCGGTTCTTCCTCTAGCCTCCAGCCTCCAGCCTCTAGCCTTCGGGTGGTTTGGGACAAGCCGGCCGAACTGGTCGTCCGCAAGCCCATCACGCTTGCCTTCCGCATCGTCGATGAAAGCGGACAGCCGGCGCGAGGCCTGGAGTTGTACATGGGCATGGGCGGTCACGCGGTCGTGGCCCGCAAGGATCTCTCGGTGCTCGCGCACATCCATCCGACCGGCACGGTGCCGATGGCCGCGATGCAGGCGTTCTCCAAACCCGGCGAGCCGCACGAGATGAATCACGAGGTAGCGCCGAACATCAGTTTTCCCTACGGATTCCCGCAACCCGGCGCATACCGCATCTGGGTGCAGGTCAAGCAAGCCGGCCGCGTCCACACCGGCGTGTTCGATTGTGAAGTGAAGTAGCCGCCTGAATGCGGCTTCGCGTCAGGAGTATACTTGGAGGTAGCTTCGCCGGAGGAGTCTATGGGTAATCATCTGGAGCAAGAGCGCCAAGAAGCGCATGAACTGCTCGACTTGCTGCCTGCGGAGAAGCTCAACGCGGTGCGGGGTCTGCTTGCAGTCATGGTCGACCCGGCCACGGAGAACGAGGAGATCACGCCAGAGACGGCTGCCGCTATCGGACGGGCGCGCACGTCCCTCGCTCAGGGAAGGGGCACCTCGCACGAAGACGTTCGGCGCGAGTTTGGCCTCGATAAGTGAGCGAGAGCGAACCCCGCGAGCGCATCACAGCCATCTGGGCGCCTGAGGCCCGCACCGATCTTCGGGCTATCCATCGCGATCTAGCGATGCAGATCCTGCACTGCCTGGACCGGTACCTGGCGAGCCGTGCTGGTGACGTGAAGAGGCTCCAGCCCCGCAAACGGGCCTCCGTCTCCGTTGCGGCGATTACCGGGTCTTCTTCGATCAGAAGCACCAGAACAAGGTCGAGATCACTGCCGTGCGAAACCGCCGGGAAGCCTATCGCTGACCTTCTGAACCCGCAAAACACAAAGGCCACAGAGAGCGTGCTCTCTGTGGCCTCTGTGCCTCTGTGGTGAAAGAGCGTTAGAAGCTGAACCGCGCCGCCAACTGCAGGGCCCGGGGACCGCCCGAACCGAACACCTGGCCGTCGCGCGAAGTCGGCTGGCCGAAGGAGGCGATGTTGTTCAGGGTCATGCTGTAGCCGCCCAGGTTGGCGATGTTGAAGATGTTGAACATCTCGGCCATCAACTGGAGCTTGTAACGCTCCCGCCACTGGAAGGTCTTGGTCAGGCGGACGTCCTGGGAATAGAAGGCATCGCCCCAGGAGTAGTTTGCGGGCAGAGCCAGCTTGGGGATGTTCTGGCCGCGGATGGTCCGCGGACGGCAAGGCGCCGTCGAGGTGGCCGCGCAACCCGGCCCGCCGATCGGGATGTCGGGATACCGCGCGTTGAAAGCGTCCACCAGCTTCTGCAAGTCGCTCTTGCCCAGGCTGCGGTTGAACTCGTTGTAGCCCGCGCCGGGGATCGGCTCGGAACCGCTGCCATCGCCGTCCAGGTCGATGCCGGAGATGGTGGGCATCTGCGGACCGGTGCTGGCCATCTGGGAGATGAACGACACCTGGAACTTCCAGGGCAGATC
>CAYPHP010000543.1:0-3675 GCA_964410045.1 uncultured Acidobacteriota bacterium
ATCAACTGCCCAAATGGCTGGACGGGGCGGGAACGTTGGGAGACTCCAACGTTACGGATACGGGCAGCGCAGTGGGCGTCGGAACCACCAGCCCCAACGCCCCCTTCCACATCAAGGTGGCGGCAACCACGGACCCCGTCCTGAAAGTCGAAGGGGCCAACATCACGGACGGAATCTCTCTGAAAGTAACTCATCCCAACGCGGTGATCGGGTTTGCCCTGGCCGGAGGCAACGGACATTTCTTCACTACCGCGGTCCAGCACGATGCCGTGGTTTTTGGCCACGGCGGGCGGAACTTGCTGTTCGGCCTGGGCGGTTCCGAATACATGCGCGTAGCCGGCTCGGGCAATATCGGCATCGGAACCACGACACCGGCCCAGAAGCTGGACGTCGGCGGCAATATCAACGCCAGTGGGTCAGTCACGGCGTCGTCCTTCTCTGGCGACGGATCAGCGCTCACCAGCTTGAACGCCGGAAGCCTGTCCAGCGGAACGATTGCCAACAACCGGACCACGGCGGACAGCGCCAACACTGCCAGCGCCATAGTGGCCCGCGACGCTTCAGGCAACTTCAGCGCCGGCACGATCACCGCGACTTCCTTCTCCGGCGGCGGATCGGGGCTTACCTCCTTGAACGGAAGCAACATCAGCAGCGGCACGGTGGCCAACGCGCGGACCACGGCGTCGTCGGCGAACACCGCCAGCGCAATTGTGGCCCGCGATTCCGTGGGAAGGTTCCTTGCCAGCGCTATCACCCTGAGCGACAGCGCGGCCACGGCTTTCTTTGCGACGGCCACCAGCACCGCCGCCAACATCCACGCCATCCGTGGCGACGCACCGGTCGGCAACATCGCCATCCTGGGCTGGGCGGGCGGCACCTCGATCTCCGATGTCGATGGAGATGCCGGCGTTGTGGGTCTCAACACCAGCGCCTCCGGCCAAGGCGTGCTGGGGAGTAATACCACCGGCACCGGGGTCTTCGGAGCCAGCACGTCGGGGAATGGCGTCGAGGGATCCAGCACCAGCGGCCTGGCCGGAAAGTTCACCGGCAACGTGCAGGTCACCGGGAAACTTTCCGTCGGCGTTCCGCCGGCGAACGACACCGTAGCGTTGGTGAATCAGACAGCGGCCATCGGCTCGACCACCATCTACACCACTCCGGCTGCCATCGGGCAGTATCGAGTGAGCGTTTACGCCTTTACCTCCACTGCCGGCGATGCCGTGAACCTGACATTCACCGTCGGCTGGACCGACCCGGCATCCCAGGCGCAATCGAAGTCGTCGGTCAACATCCCCATCAACACGCTGGGCGCGTATGATCAGGCTGTCTTTACCATGGTGACGAAGGCCTCGACGACCATCACCTATTCCACCTCCTTGAGCGGTGCGATCGGCGCGGGAACGTACGACATCTACATCAAGCTCGAGAAACTGTAACCGGGCGGTATTTGTCGTTGTAGTCTTTCGCGTATGACTCAAAACCCGGATCGTGTGGCCGTGATCGGTGCAGGCCACGTTGGCCTCGTCACCGCAGCTTGCCTGGCGGAGTTGGGCCACGACGTGGTCGTGGTCGACGACGATGCACGGAAGCTGGAGATCCTTCGCGGCGGGCGGATTCCCATCTTCGAGCCGGGCCTCGATGAGTTGGTCACCCGCAACGTGGCCGCCGGGCGTTTGCGGTTCGGGGCCTCGGTGGCGGACGCTACGGAGGCCAGCGACTTCATCTTTATTGCCGTCGGCACGCCGCCGCGACCCGATGGCACCGCCGACCTCTCCTTCCTGGAGCGCGTTTCTCGCGATGTGGCGGCGCACCTCGGTCCGGGAAGCCGCGGACCGAAACTGGTGGTCGAGAAGAGCACCGTCCCGGTGAATACCGGAGATCAGGTGAAGCGCACCATCGAGCGCTCCGCGCGAGGGATCTCCTTTGAAGTCGTTTCCAATCCCGAGTTTCTCCGCGAGGGATCGGCGGTCGACGACTTCTTCCATCCGGACCGCATCGTGGTCGGCGTCGACAGCAGCTATGCCGCCGGCGAGATGCGCCGCCTGTACGCTCCGATCCTGGAGGGAACGCAACGTCCGGAGTTTGTGGTCACTGACGTGCGTAGCGCCGAACTGATCAAGCACGCCTCCAACAGCTTTCTGGCCATGAAGATCTCCTTCATCAACGCCATCGCCAACATCTGTGAGCTGACCGGAGGGGACGTGGAGCATGTGGCCCGGGGCATGGGTCTGGACCGCCGCATAGGACCGAGTTTCCTCAACGCCGGTATCGGCTATGGCGGGTTCTGTTTCCCGAAGGATCTTTCGGCGTTTCACCGTATCTCCAAAGACGTCGGCTACGACTTCCAATTGCTTCAAGAGGTCATGAACATCAACGCCCAACAGCGCCAGCGCTTCATGCGCAAGGTGGAAGACGCCTTGTGGGTGGTGCGCGACAAGCAGGTCGGCGTACTCGGCCTGGCTTTCAAGCCGCAGACCGACGATATCCGCGAAGCGCCGGCTCTGGACATCCTGCGCTGGCTCGGTGAGCAGGGCGCCCGGGTCAAAGCCTACGATCCGGTGGCCATGGAGAACGTCCGCGCCGTGTTTCCCAGTGTGGAGTACTGCCCTTCCGCATATCACGCTGCCGAAGGGGCCGACGCCCTCCTGCTGGTGACGGAATGGGCGGAGTTCGCGGCTTTGGACTTGAAACGTTTGCGAAGCGTCATGCGCAGCCCGATCATCATTGATGGCCGCAATCTCTTTTCGCCGGACGCCATGGCCGCCGCGGGGTTCGAGTACTATTCCGTCGGCCGGGCCTTGATTAAGCCATAGCTTTCTCCGGATGAGACGGCTGACCGTCTCGATTCCGCTCCATCCCGCCAACGCCTGAATTGGCCGCCCGAATAACCCCACTAGTACCAAAGTGTTAGCCAAACGGGGGCAACCGCCTGTCCGTGGCAGACCGATTGCTTTGTCCGGAGTGCCTATGTCCATGAAGCCCCAAGCAGTGAGTCCGGCTCCGGCCGTTGCCGAGAGTAGGGCGCCGGAGAGCCAGTACTGCGTGTTCCGCATCGGACGCGAGCGCTACTGCCTGTCGGTGCTTGAGGTTGAGGAAGTGGTTGGATGGCCGGCCTTGAGCCGGGTGCCGCTGGCTCCTCCCTTCTTGAAGGGCATCTTCAGCCTGCGGGGCGTGATCGTCCCGGTTCTGGACATTGCCTACCGCGAAGAGAGACGGCCTGATGCGCAGCCGAGCCACTTGGTGGTAGCCGTGTGGCGTGGCGACGCTGGACGCGATCCGCTGCGTGTGGGTTTGGCGGCAGACGAAATGTTAGGTGCATTCGCGACTTCCGAGGCCCTGCTGGTCGAGGAGGCCCCGCGTGATGCGGTGCATTGCCGGGGATTGCTGCGGCATGACAACCGCCTGGCTTTGGCTTTGGACCTCCGCCGTTTGGCGGAAGCGTTCCCGGTTCCCGTGATTTAGAGAATTTCAGGAGGATGGAATGAAAGGTGTACTGAGCAAGACAATCTGGACGTTGGTTTTGGCCGGAGTCGGCGGCTTGTTTGCCGTGTTGTTCCTGGCCTTTAGCGCGGGCTCGAAGTCGGGTGGAGCTTCCATCCTGCAGTTCGGCGCTCTGCCCTCGGAAGCGGGATTCCCGCTGACGGTGGCCGCGTTGATCTGCATCGCTCTCAGCGC
>CAYPHP010000544.1:0-3675 GCA_964410045.1 uncultured Acidobacteriota bacterium
TTCGCCAAGGTCGATCACCATCGCGGGCTGCGCCAGGGCATGCCGGAGGTGATCTTCGCCGCCGGTAAGCGGAGCGAACAAGTGGTGGCAGTGGTCAAGCGAATGTTGCCCGTCACGCGCAACATTCTGGTCACCCGCGCCGACGCGAAACTCGCTGCCCGCCTGAAGCGGCTTGCCCCAAAGGCTCGTTACCATGACCTTTCGAGGGCCATCACCATCCACCGCGACGGTACGATGCTGGGCAAGGGCAAGATCGTCGTGATCTCAGCAGGCACTTCGGACATTCCGGTCGCCGAGGAAGCCGTGGTCACCGCCGAGATCATGGGCAACGCCGTGACCCATCTCTACGACGTGGGTGTTGCCGGGATCCATCGTCTGATGAGCCACCGCGAAATCCTGACCGGGGCGCGCGTTCTGATCGTAGTGGCGGGGATGGAGGGCGCGCTGCCCAGCGTGATTGGCGGATTGGTGGGCGTGCCGGTGATCGCCGTGCCCACCAGCGTCGGCTACGGCGCCAGTTTCAAGGGCCTAGCCGCGTTGCTGGGGATGCTCAACTCCTGTGCCAGCAATGTGACCGTGGTCAATATCGACAACGGATTTGGCGCGGGCTTCGTGGCCAGTTTGATCAATCGACTGTAGGGGCGAACGTGATCGTGTGGGCGATCGAGTCGACGCGCTCCACTCTGACCTTCAGCTTGCCCCCCAGCCGGAACGATCGCTTGCTGCGCGCGCCCACGATCTCGCGCGTCGCGTCGCGATAGTAGTAGTGGTCGTCGTCGAGCATATCGAGCGGAACCAGGCCCTCGACAAACAGCTCCAGCAACTCCACGAAGAAGCCGAACTTCATCACATTGACAATCAACGCGTCGAACACGTCGCCGACGCGCTCGGACATGAAGGCTACTTTCTTCCATTGCAGCAGCTCGCGCTCGGCGTCCTGGGCGCGGCGCTCGGCGTCCGAGCTTTCCTCGGCGATCCCGCTCAGTTCCTGCTTCTTCATCGCCGGACCTTTGAGCAGGCGATGCACGATCAAGTCCGGATAGCGGCGGATGGGCGAGGTGAAGTGCAGGTAGAGCGGCGCGGCCAAGCCGAAGTGGCCCATGTTCGTCTCGGAGTAACGGGCCTGCTTGAGCGAGCGCAGCATCAGGAACGATAGGATGTGTTCCTCGGGTTTGCCGGCGATCCTTTCGCAAAGTTTCTGGTAATGGCGCGGGGTCACGTTGATCTCGCCGGGCAGTTCCACAGTTTCCTTGCGGCCGCGTCCCTTGGGCACTGTGAAGCGCTTCACCGACAGCCCGCCGATCCCCAGGGAGTACCCGAATCCCGCGGCGATCTCCTCGAACTCCAGCACCTTCTTCGGATCCGGTAACTCATGGATGCGATACAGCGTCGGCAGATCGTGATGATCGAAGTGGCCGGCTACGGTCTCGTTGGCAGCCAGCATGAATTCCTCGATGATCCGGTGGGCGATGTTGCGTTCCGAGCGCACGATGGACGTCATCTGGCCCAGCTCGTCAAACTCAATCTCCGGCTCGGGGAGGTCGAAGTCGATGGAGCCGCGGCGGCTGCGGCGCTTGTTCAAGATCGCTTCCAACTCGCGCATCTTCTCAAAGCGTTCCACCAGCGGCCGATAGCGCTCGCATGCTGCGGCGTCACCCTCCAGCACCGCGTTCACCGCGGTGTAGGTCATGCGCTCGGAACTGCGGATCACGCCTTCGCACAACTCGTAGCCGACGATGTCGCCTTGCCGGTCTATCTCCATCAGGCAGGACATTACCAGGCGGTCCACGTGAGGATTCAGCGAGCAGATTCCGGTTGAAAGCTCCACCGGCAACATGGGCACGGCGCGATCGGGGAAGTAGACAGAAGTTCCGCGCAGCCGGGCTTCCTTGTCGAGCTCCGTGCCGGGACGGACATAGTGAGCCACGTCGGCGATGTGCACTTGAAGCTGGAAATGACCGTTGGGCAGCTCGTCGACGAGCACCGCGTCGTCGAAGTCCCGCGCAGTCTCGCCGTCGATGGTCACGATGGGCAGGTCGCGGAAGTCGCGGCGTCCGGCAAGATCGCCCTGGCCAACCTGCTGCGGCGCGGCGGTTGCAGCCGCCAGGACCTCCTCGGGGAATCGATGCGGCAGATGATGCTTGCGGATGATGATCTCGACGTCCAGCCCGAAGTCGCCGGGCCGCCCCAGGATCTCGATCACCCGGCCTCGAGCCTTCTGCGCCGCGTTCGGGAAGCGGGTCAGCTCGACGTTGACGATGCTGCCTTCCAGATCCGCGGGCTTGGGAACGCGGCCGGTACGCTGGCGGGACAGGTCTTCCTTCGGTACTTCTTCGCCCCTGGGAATGATGATCTCGTCGTTCAGGCGGGCATCCTGGGGCATGACGTAGTTGTAGCCCTTGGCCCGGCAGAACTGCCCGACCACGGTGGCGTGAGCCCGCTTGACGACCTTCTGGATGCGCCCCTCGCCCCGCCCCCGTTCGTCCAGCTTGATCAGGCGGACCTCGACGCGGTCGCCATGCATGGCGTCGCCGAGCGCCGGCGGACTGACGAAAATATCGCCATTCATACCCGGCACTTCGCGGTCGGGGATCACGAAGCCGTAGCCGTCACGATGGCGGACGAGCCGGCCGGTCAGGGTCTTTGAAACCACGGATGAACACAGATAAACACAGATCTCGGAGCGAATGTGGGTGAAAAGGCGATCCAGGGCGACTTTTCCCCCATCGGCCTCGGGCGCAAGTACTTGAATCTATTCATCGAGCCTCTAGGCTTGTCCCGTGCATTAGGCTTGGGTCGAGAAGGAGTGTGCCCATGCCCAGCGATACCTTCACCGTGACCGACAACCGTACAGGCAAGACCCAGACCTTCCCGCTTCATCACGGGAACTTGCGGGCCATGGACCTGCGGACCTTTAAGACCGATCCCGAAGACTTTGGGGTCATGACCTACGACCCCGCCTACATGAACACCGCTTGCTGCCACAGCGCCATCACCTTCATTGATGGCGACAAGGGGATCTTGGAATACCGCGGCTACCCCATTGAGGTGCTGGCGGAGAAGTGCAACTTCCTGGAAGTGGCTTATCTGTTGCTGCGCGGCGAGCTGCCCAACAAGGCGGAGCTCGACGAATGGACGCGCCAGGTAACCCTGCACACCATGGTCCATGAGAACGTGAAGAAGTTCATGGATGGGTTCCACTACGACGCCCATCCCATGGCCATGCTGGTGAGCACGGTGGCCGCGCTGTCCACCTTCTATCCCGGCTCCAAGCACGTGCGCGACGCGGCCAACCGCAAGCACCAGATCCTGCGGCTGGTCGGCAAGTTCCCCACCATCGCCGCCTACGCCTACCGTCACAGCCGCGGCCTGCCCTACGTCCAGCCCGACAACAACCTGGGCTACGTGGAGAACTTCATGGCCATGCTGTGGAAGATGACCGAAGCGAATTACCAAGCGCACCCGGACATCGCCCGGGTCCTGAACATCCTGTTCATCCTGCACGCCGACCACGAGCAGAACTGCTCGGCAAGCGCCATGCGACTGGTGGGCAGCTCGGAAGCAGATCCCTACCTGACCACGGCGGCGGCTTGCTCGGCTCTCTCCGGCCCGCTGCATGGCGGCGCCAACGAAGCGGTGCTCAAGATGCTCGACGAGATCGGGACCAAGGACCGT
>CAYPHP010000545.1:0-3656 GCA_964410045.1 uncultured Acidobacteriota bacterium
GCCGGCGTTGGCGATCACCGCGATCGGCCTGAGTCCCGCCTGACGGTCCGCGGCGATGGCGGAGCGCAGCGCGGGAATGCTCATGCGGTAGTCGGCTCCGACATCTACGCGTCTCAACGCCTGGTTGCCCAGACCCAGCAATTCCACCGCCTTCTGCGCCCAGCCGTGCGTCTCCTTCGAGCAGTACACCACCAATCGGGGATGACTGCTGTCCTGCAAGCCATCCTCGCGCACGTTGAACCCTGCGCGATTCTGCCGCGCCACAGCCAGGCCGAGGACGTTGGCCATGGTTCCACTGCCCGCCAGCACGCCGCTGGACGTCGCGGGCAGACCCATCAACTCGACGAGCCAGGCCAAGACCTGATGTTCTACCAGCGCGGGCGCCTGCTGGAATCCGGCCATCATGGGATTCAGACCTGCGGCCAGCATGTCGGCCAGCATGCCCAGCGGCGTACCGCTCCCCTGTACCCACCCGAAGAATCGCGGATGCAGGTTGCCATTGGGGTAGGGCATGACCTTGCGACGGAATTCTTCATAGACGCTTTCAGCGCTCTGGCCTTCCCGGGGAAGCGGCTCTTGCAACGCCGCCTGGACCGCGTCAGGCACCGGCTGCCACACTGGCTTCTCGCGGAGTCCTGCAAGATGATCCAGCATGTCGTCCAGCATGCGATGGCCCAGGGCTCTGAGATGCGTCCAATCCTGCGGATCGAGCGATTCTTCAGTCATAACGGATTTGAGTATATGGGGCCCGGCTCCGCGTGTGCCATCCGGAACTTGCGCTGGCGTCTATAATGCGAAAGCGGTCCAGGAGGTATGACCATGGGGTTTCTGAATCAACCGAATCTGCCTGAAACCTTCGTTCCCTTCGCGGCGTTGCGCGGGAGCCTGGGATTTGTTCCCGGCTTGTTTCTGGCCCAGTCGCTCAAGCCCGAGTTCATCGAGGCTGAAGTGCAACTCGTGTCCGTGATCTCTCGCGAGGACAAGCTCTCGCGCCGGCAGAAGGAGTCGATTGCCGTGGTCTGCTCGGCGGCTAACCTGAACACCTACTGCGTCACCTCGCACTGCGAGATGCTCAAGGGGCTGGGATCCGACGAGGAGGAAATGACCCAGATCGCCGTGGACCATCACTTCGCCGATCTTCCGGCGGCCGATGTGGCCCTGCTGGATTTCGTCCTGAAATTGAACAAGCACGGCGACCAGATTTCCGCCGCCGATATCGACGTGCTGCGGGGCCACGGTTTTTCCGACGAACAGATCCTCGAAGCGGTGGCTATGACCGCATACAACAGTTTCTTCAATACGCTGTCCTTCGGGCTGGGTGTGCTGCCCGACTTTGAGCCCAAACCGCTGCGCCGGGCTACGGCTTCAGATACCCGCTGAACCAGGCCACCATGCGGTTCAGCATGTCGATGACATGTTTTTCTTCCCGCAACCCGTGGGGCTCGCGGGGATAAATCACGAAGTCGGTTTCCACGCCGTACCGCTTCAATCCCCGGTAGAGCTGCTGAGCTTGGCCGATGGGATCGGTGGCGTCAGCCTCGCCGTGCAGGATCAAAGTAGGTGTGCGGGCGCTCTTGATGAACGTGATGGGCGAGCTCTTTTGGAATCCCGCCAGCTTTTCATACGGCGTGCCGAAGAACCACTCGTCGTAGGCGGAGCTATCTTCGGTGCCGAACTCCGAGGCCAGGTCGGACATGCCCGCGCCCACCACTGAGGCCTTGAAGCGGTTGGTCTGGGTGATCGCCCAGGCCGCCATGTAACCGCCATAGGACCATCCGCCGATCCCCAGGCGGGCGGGATCGGCGATGCCGCGGGCCATCAGGAAGTCCACTCCTGCCATGACGTCCTTGAAATCGCCGCCGCCCCAATCGGCGCGGTTGGCTTCGACGAACTTGTGCCCATAGCCGACGGAACCGCGAATGTTGGGGGCGAAGACGGCGAAGCCGCGCGCGGCCAGCAACTGGGCCCAGGCGTTGAACCCATCCGCCCATCGCCCGGTCGGTCCGCCGTGGATCAGGGCCACCAACGGCAGTCGCGCTCCGGCGGCGCGGTTCGCCGGCGTGAAAAGAGCGCACTCGATCTCCGTTCCATCGAAGCTCTTGTAACGCAGGAACTCAGGCTTCACCAAAGCCACCGAACTCAATCCTTCGTGAAACCGGCTGACGGCGCGCGGCGGTCCCGCACTTCCCAGGAGGTAAAGCTCGGCCCATCGCGAGGCGTTGCCGCCCACAAACGCGATCTGACCTTGGCGGTTCACGGCGAACGTTCCGGGATTCATCTCCATTTCCGGCTGAGCGATGGGCGCACCGCTTGCCGGAAGGCGGTAGAAGCGATTTCGCACACCCGTATCCACCACCGCCAAAATCGAGCCGTCGGCATTCCACGAGTAGTCGCCGATCGAACGATCGAGGCTTGTGCCGGTGACGTTGGTTGCGGCGCCGCCCGCCAACGGCTGCAGGAAAAGGTCATGCGGCGTGGGACCATCCACGCGCGCAGCCTTGTAGGCCAACTGAAGTCCGTCGGGCGAGACCTTGATGTCGCCGAACGGGCCGCTCGGCGCGGCCACTTCCTTCATCTCACCGCTGCCCACGGCGACCGCGTAAATGCGATCGACCCACTGATCGGAGGCCGGCTTGTCGGTCGCCGACACCACGATGCGATCTCCCTGCGGCGTCCACTGGATTCCCCGCACGCGCCACGGAGCCTTGCTGAGTTGGCGAATTTCCGCGGTGGCCAGCGTGAGCATCCACAGCCGTGGATGCCGAGCGGACTTGTCCACCACGCGGGCATCGTCCTTCTCTTTTTCCCGTTTCTCTTCGTTCTCCGTCTTCGGCTCGCCGGCCAGGAAGGCAATGCGTCTGCCGTCCGGCGACCATTCAAATGCCTGGATCTCGTGTTTGCCTTTTGAGAGCTTCACCGCCTCGCCACGATCGGATGGAATGAGATAGATGGCGTTGCCCTCTTCGCGGTTCGAAAGGAACGCCACCTGCCGCCCATCGGGAGACCATCGTGGCGACCGCTCCGACTTGCTGGAATACGTGAACTGCCGGACCTCGCGGGTGGTCGCGTCGAGCATCCAGAGGTGGGTGTTGCGCGTGGTTCCTTTCACCGGCTCGCTGACCGTGAACACCAGCCGCCGGCCGTCCGGTGAGAATCGCAAGTCGGAGATTTGGCGGACTTGCAGGGTGTGCTCGGGGGTCAGTAAGGTTTGCTGGCCCCAGAGCGTTAGCGAGGAAAGCAGAACAAGAGCGGGTGCAATGGTTCTCACAAACAAAAATCCTCTCCCAAGATCTTGTCCAGAACCTCGACGAAGCGGTCGGCGTCGGATTCGGAGATCACCAGCGGCGGCTTGATCTTGACCACGTTGTGCAGCGGGCCTTCGGTGGTCACCAGGATCCCGTGGTCCTTCATGCGCTCGACCACGTAGGACGCTTGCTCCGCGGCCGGGGACAGCTTCTCGCGGTTCCGGACCAGTTCAAAGCCCAGGAACAGACCCAGCCCGCGGACGTCGCCGAGGATCGCGTGCCGGCTCATGAGTTGCTGCAGGCCGGACTTGAGGCGTTCGCCAAGGTGCAGCGCGCGGGCCTGCAACTCTTCGTCCCGCATCACGTCCAACACCGCCATGCCGACGGCACAGGAGACCGCATTGCCGCCGA
>CAYPHP010000546.1:0-3655 GCA_964410045.1 uncultured Acidobacteriota bacterium
CACCATCCGAACGACGTTGCCGGGATTCGCGCCCAGCGCCATCCGGATCCCGATTTCTCCGGTGCGCCGCGCGACCGAGTAGGCCATCAACCCGTAGAGCCCGCCGCTGGCCAGGAGCAGCGCCAGCAATCCGAATGTGCCTGAAAGTTTGCCGATCATGCGTTCCTGCGCCAGCACCTCGTCAATCTGCTGCGGCATGGTCTTGACGCTGATCAGCAATTTACTGTTGATGGCCTGCACTTCCCGCCGCGCGGCCGCCACGACACCGGCCGGATCACCTGCTGTACGAATCTCGATGGCGTTGACGCGGTCCAGGTTTCGCTGCAGAGCAGGAAAGTACATCGCTGGTGCGACGCTCCGACGGAGCGTCACGATCCTGGCGTCTTTGGCGATGCCGATAATCTCGCACATGCTCTCCGGAGCGGTGCTGGTGCCGACGCGCTGGCCGAGCGGATTGCGGCCGGGAAAGTAGCGGCGCGCGAGCGCTTCATTAATGATGACAACCTTGGGCGAGCCTGCGTCATCGGCGAGAGAGAAATCGCGCCCCGCGATCAACGGCAAGCCGGCTGTCTCGAAGAAGCGCGGGCCCACGTCGGCGGACTCAACCGGCCCTTCCTCTCCGGCAACGGGCGGCGGAAGGCCCGGAACGAAGATGCTGGTGGACGTTGTGCCGTTCTGAATCAATCCATTGCGTACGCCGCTCACCGACGTGACGCCCGGAATCGCAGCCAAGCGATCGAGCAACTGTTTGTACAGGATCGCCACCTGAGGACCGCGGTAGCCAGCCTCGCGCGTGCCGATAGAAACCTGGATCAGCCCCTTGGGATTGAATCCGAGATCCACGTTTCGCAGTTTGTCGAGAGTCCGTAAGAAGAGACCCGCGGCCATCAGCAGGACCAGGGACATGGCCACTTGTGAGACGACCAGAAGCTTGTTCAGGCGCAAACCTCCGCGCGAGTCGCTGGCCGAGCGGACTCCCTGGGCCAGATTCACACGTGTGGCGCGCAGGGCAGGCACGAGACCAAATAGAATTCCCGTGAGCAGTGACACGGCCACCGTGAAAAAGAGAATGCGCGTGTCCAACTCCATGGCCAGCGGCGTCTGCCCCGCCAGCAGCGTGCCCGGCCTGCTGCGCTCCGGCAGCAATGCCAGCAACGCGTGATTACCCCACACGGCCAGCGCCAGGCCTGCCATGCCCCCGGCCGCAGCCAGCAGCAGGCTTTCGGTGAGCAGTTGCCGGACCACGCGCACGCGTCCGGCGCCGATCGCGATACGGGTGCGGATCTCCGAGCGCCGCGCCATAGCCCGCGCCAGCAACAGGCTGGCGACGTTGGCGCATGCGGTGAGCAGGACCAAGCCGACAACGATCATCAGGATGGTTAGCGATTGCGAGAATTCTTCGCGTAAGACCGAATAGCCTCGACCGCCGGGAACGACATGGATGACGGCCGTTTGGGAATTGCCTTTCCGAAAACGCATCTCCTCCGGAAGCCGCGCATAAAGCACGTTAACAGCCGCTGCGGCGTGCTGCGGATTTGCGCCCGGCTTGAGGCGAGCGATCACTCTCACCAAGTCTCCGGAGGACTTTGCCGGATCGAGCTGTGCGCGGAGGGCGTAGGGCATCCACAGGTCGGGAGGGCGATCCAGCGAGATGCCGAAGAACCGCGGCGTCGTGACTCCGATGACCGTCAGGCTCACGTTGTTCAACCTGATCTGCTTGCCGATCACGGAGCGATCAAGAGCGAACTGGCGCTGCCAGTATCCGTGGCTAATGACCACGACTGGGGCAGGAGATGCCGCGCTATCGTCTTCGGGCATCATCAGGCGACCGAGGGCGGCTCCCACTCCCAGTTCCGAGAAATAGTTGCCGGATACGAGTTGAACCTCCGCGGCCGAATCGGGCTGTCCGCTAATCCCAATCTCGGGATGATCCAGGCCACCGATACAGATGACTCCCGTGAATACATCGTTCTGATCCCGGAAGTTCTCATATGCGGAATGCGGGAAAGCGTCAAACGGCACGGTGCTTCGCAGGAATTCGCTGTAAGCCGTGCCGGTGAGCTGAACGAGCCGCTCCGGCTCGCGGACCGGCAACATGCGCAACATCAGGGCGTCCACCACACTGAAAATCGCGGTGTTCGCGCCGATGCCGAGTGCGAGCGACAGCACCACCATGAGTGTGAATCCCGGGCTGTGCAACAGCGTCCGCGCCGCGTAGCGCAAGTCGCGGACGAAATCGTCGAGCCAGTTGAGTCCACGCACGCGTGTCATCGAAGAGCCTTCTGTACTTCGCCGAGAAACCGCTCCCCGTTCAGGCGCAGATGCCCGAAGTTATTGTCGCCGTCGGTAAACGGCAGGAAGTTGAGCTGATGCATCCAGAAGCTCGGCGCAGGGGGGTCCTTCTCCCACTTCACGCCAGGCGGGAAGAGAAAGTAGATATCCCACGCCGCGGTCTTGAGCGGCAGGTTGAGTGACTGGCGGTAGGCTTTCCCGGAAACCGCGCCGGCATCCCAATACTGGACCGCACGGGTTTCTCCAGTCATTATTGCCGCAGCGTCCGGCAGAGCTTCGGCACGATCCTTCGGCAGGATTGGCTCCCACACCACGTAGACCTTCAAGCGGTGGTCTTTCGTTTTGGCAAGTACTTCGTCGCGAATCACGGCCACGCCGCGAAGGCAGACCTTTCAAGTCGGCGAGACCAGCATCAGCAAGCGTGGCGAAGCAACGTCGGCGTTGAACTGCCGCTTCAATGCGCCGAGATCCGTGCCGGCGTCTTGCCATGACGCGGTCTGCGCGCCGGCCAGAACCGCCAGCAACAGGACCGCAGCCAGAACCCTCCATCTCTTCATTCGCCCAGCTTATCACTCGTAGTATCCTGTCCGCATGCGACTCCTCACTTGCATCGTGCTTTTTACGCTGGCAGCCGCGGCCCAAGTGAAGCTGACCCGCGCCGGCGACCGCGTAGACGTTACCGTGGACGGCCGTCCCTTCACCTCATTCCACTTCAGCGCGGACAAGCCCAAGGTCTTCCTGCATCCGCTGATGAGCTACTCGGGAAAAGCGGTCACGCGTGGATTCCCAATCGTCACCGACGTCCCGGGCGAGAGCAAGGACCATCCACACCATCGCGGGATCTTCTTCGCGCTGGACGACGTGAATGGGGCGCGCCTTTGGAACGAGCCGGCCGGTCACGGGAAGATCGTGCTGAAGGAACTGGGCGAGATGAAGGGAGGCAAGGACTCCGGCAGCTTGAAGGCCAGTCTGCTCTGGAAGACCGCCGACGGCAAGGACGTGGTCGAGGAGATCCGCACCATGACGTTCCGCAAGGACGCCATCGACTTCATCCTCACGCTGAAGCCGGCGGGATCCGAGGCCATCAAGCTGGGCGACACGAAGGAAGGGTTCTTCGCGGTGCGTTTGACCAAGCCATTGGAAGAGAAGAGCCCGAAGTGCGCCCTCTGCACTGGAACGATGACGAACTCGGAAGGCGCCACCGGCGAAAAGGCGATCTGGGGCAAGCGCGCCACCTGGGTGGATTACTCCGGCACAGTGGACGGCGAAAACCTAGGTGTCTCTATGTTCGACCACCCGTCGAATCCGCGGCATCCTTCACACTGGCATGCCCGCGCCTACGGATTGTTCGCCGTGAATCCTT
>CAYPHP010000547.1:0-3651 GCA_964410045.1 uncultured Acidobacteriota bacterium
CCGGGAAACCGAGGATCACCAGGCCCTGGTCCTTGTACTTGCGGTAGAGCGCTTCCAGGCCCGTGTATTGCGGGGTGTATCCGCAGCGGCTGGCTACGTTCACCAGCAACATCACTTTGCCCTTGTGTTGCGACAGCGGCGCAGCCTTGCCGTCGATGGCGTTCAAAATGAACTCGTGGACGCTCGATGCCGCGTGAAGCGACAAGCCCAGCACCAGAAGCGAGCTGATCAGCAGAATCCTCATGCGATCGATTAGACCATAGAATGTCGGGATGGCCCAGTTCCACCGTCAGTCATACGTAAGCCTGGAAACCTACCGCAAGAGCGGCGCGGCGGTGGCCACGCCCGTCTGGTTTGCGGAAAGCGAGCCGGGCGTGTTCTACGCGTACAGTGAGGCGGACGCCGGGAAGGTCAAGCGCATCCGCAACAACGCGGAAGTCCGGATCGCTCCCTGCACCATGCGTGGCCGCGTCACCGGCGATTGGGTGAAGGCTCGGGCGCGCATCGTCGAGGACGCCGCGGAGATCGCTCGCGGGCAACAACTCTTGAGCCGCAAATACCCCCTGAAACGGCTGTTCGATGTATTCCGCAGATTCTCCAGCAAACCACGAGCGCTCATCGAGATCCGGGTGGTCCGGCCCTAGGCCAAAGATTTCTCTTTGTCCCGGCGGTCGAATGGGTGATATAGAATCGCCTCAATGGGCGGTACAAGCAGCGTTACCCGAGTTCCGCTGGAAGCCTTCGCCGGGCAGTGCCAGCGGAGCCTGCAACCGGTGATCGACCGCGTCAGCTATTACTCTGCGCTGCCGATGGAACCGGATCAGGTGCGGCAGTATCTGAACGAGCCCGCGGCGGCGCTCCCCAAGGCTCTGCTGGACCGCGTGGCCGCACTCCGGGTGCTGCTGGTTCCGTACTTGGAGAAGGGCCCGTCAGGCAGCACGGACCTGGTGTGCTTCGAACGGCCTCAGCCGCAACGCCTGCTGACCAGCAGCGTGTTCGACGTGGGCGAAGCGGTGTTCCTGTTCGTCGCCGCCGAACAGCAAGAGGTGGCCGATTTCCACTATTGGTTCTACCACGGCCTGGCCACCCTGGTGGCCGAACGCGTCGATCCGGACTGGCTGGCGCGCTATCAGGGCCTGGTGATGGACGAGCTCAACCGGATGGCCCGGGGCGAGGTGGACGAACGCAGCTATGAACTGAAGCAGAAGCTGGCGCGGCGGGCCGGCAAGCCCAACGTCGAGGCCAAGGCCATGCGCCAGTACGTCCAGCAGTCCTTCGCCGACACCTTGACCCTGTTCCTCCACGGTCTGTGCTGCGACATCGATGTCGAGCCGGGTCCCCGCCAGTTGGCCTCCCGCTACCTGCGGCGCCGGCTGGAACTGCTGGCCGAGTTCTTCCCTCCGAATCCCGGGTTCGAGCTTTTCCCATCCGACCCTGAATCGCGCAGTGGAAACGGCACCTAGGCGGAACGTCGAGAAACTCAACAGTGAGTGAGATCACGCGGCAGACGGGCGCTCTGGTGTGTGAAATCCCCCGGTTCAGAGAATAGCCCTACTGAAAACAAAGGAGTTAATGTTCGGCAACAGTGGCCTGCGGAGTGCATTCTATGAGAGCACCAAGCAGAACCCCTTCATACCGGGGCGGCCAGTGCCCAGACTGGTCGCCCTTTTTTGATTTTTGGGGTGCCCCTGAAAAAGAGAAAACGGCTTCACCGTCGAGACCGCAAAGAGCGCAGGATCCGGTAGTGCCAATCTAGAACAAGATTAGGTGCGTTCTCTGCGATCCCGGCGGCGAAGCCGTCTTCAATGCCGGCGCGGATCTCTATTCCTCGAACGCTTCCAAGGGTATTCGGCCTGCGCCTTCAGTTGAATAGACAGGAAGGTCCAAAAGGGATGAGAAAGAAGTACTAGCCGTGCTACGCTGAGCGCCTGGAGTCATGCTGCAGAGCCTGCACATTGAGAACTACGCACTGATCGCCAGGCTCTCTTTGGAGTTCGGACCAGGGCTGAACCTGCTGACCGGCGAGACGGGCAGCGGCAAGTCCATCGTAGTGGATGCCCTGGGGCTGTTGCTGGGCGCGAAGGGCTCGCCCGACCTGATCCGAGGCGGCGCCGATCGCGCCGTGATCACCGGCGGCTTCAGCCTGCGTCGCAGCCGCGCCCTCGCGGATCTGGCCGTGGAAATGGGTTTCGAACTGGGGGGCGACGAAACACTGATCAGGCGGGAACTGCAAAGTTCCGGCAAGACCCGCGCCTTCCTGAACGACAGTCCGGTAACCGTGGCTGCGCTGCGCGCGCTGGCCCCCTGGCTCAGCGAGATCCACGGCCAGAACGAACAGACCGAGCTGTTTGCTCCTGCCGTTCAACTGGCCATGCTGGACCGCTTCGCCGAAGCCGATCCTGCGCCCGTTTCGGAGGCCTACACCGCCTGGAAGGCCGCACGCGAGCGTCTGGCGTCGTTGACCCAGGGCGAACAGGAAAAACTGCGGCTGGCCGACCTTTGGAACTTCCAGAAGCGCGAGATCGAAAGCGTCCGGCCGCAGCCCGGTGAAGACGAGCGGCTGGAATCGGAAAAGCGGGTGCTGGCCAACGCCACCCGTCTGCACACCGCGCTGGACACCGCCTACCAGCACCTCTATGAAGCCGGCGGGGCGGCCGCGCCGTCCGCGGCGGCGGCGTTGAAGGCACTGGAAGAGGTGGCCCGCTTCGATCCCTCCTTCGAAAAGATCTGCGCGGAACTGCGCGCGGCCCGCGTGACCCTGGAAGAAGCCGCGTTCGCCGCGCGCGACCGCCGCGAATCCCTGGACGCCAACCCGCAACGCATCGAACAGGTGGAAGACCGGCTGGCCGAGCTGGATCGCCTGAAGCGCAAGTACGGTCCGGCGCTGGCCGATGTGGTCGCGCACCTGGCCACAGTCACGCGGCAACTGGAGGAACTGGAGTCCGCCGAAGAGCTGGCCAAGGAAGCCGCGCAGCAGCTTGACCAGGCATCCGCACGCTACCGCGAAGCTGCAGCACAGCTTTCCACGGTCCGCAAGGACGCCGCGCGGCGTCTGGAAAAAGTCGTGCAAAAGCTGCTTGCCGAGCTGGCCATGGAAGCGACTCGCTTCCGCGTAAAGTTCGAAGTCACAGAGGAATGGAAGCCCGCCGGCACCGATCGCGTGGAGTACTTCATCTCCGCGAATCCCGGCGAACCGCTGCATCCGCTGAAGGACACCGCTTCGGGCGGCGAACTCTCCCGGCTGATGCTGGCGCTCAAGCTGGCCGCCGGTCGCGGCGGAACCGGCGAAACCCTGGTTTTCGACGAAGTGGACGCCGGAATCGGCGGGCGCGTGGCGGAAGCCGTCGGCCGCAAGCTCAAGGCCCTGGCCGATTCCCACCAGGTTTTTTGCGTCACTCATCTGCCGCAGATCGCCGCCTTTGCCGATCGCCACTACCTGGTCGAGAAAAACGAATCCGCTGGACGAACCATCACCACCGTACGCCTCCTCTCCGAACGCGAGCGAACCGCGGAACTGGCCCGCATGTTGAGCGGCAGCCGCATCACCGACGCCAGCTTGAAGCACGCCAGCGACCTGATCAAGACCAGCCGCTAGCGTTGCGTTTCCAACGCTTCATTACAATGCCAGGATTCTTGGCCACCGAGACACCG
>CAYPHP010000548.1:0-3649 GCA_964410045.1 uncultured Acidobacteriota bacterium
GGCGCGGCACAGCATCGCTTTCTCGTGAAACGAATTCGCGGGATCGGCAAACGCCGTTGGCCGGTAAGAGCCAGATTCGGCGATGTGGAAGTGCGGGTGAAACACCACCTGCGCCCCACGCCGCACGGCCCAGCGGACCGTCTCCGGATAGCGCCAGCCCTCGTGGCAGATCGCGATACCAAACTTCAGTTCGCCGGCTTCGAAGACGCGACGACCCGTGCCGGGCGAGTATGTGCCCTCCTCGCTGGGGTCGATCTGGACCTTGTCCTGAAAGCCGGCCGTCGAACCATCCTCATTGATCACCAATGCGGTAGCCACTAAGGCGCCGCCAGCAAAGCGCTCCGTTCCGACCACCACGGTAATGGCGGCCTTGGCGGCCGCCCCAGCGATCATTGGCCAGGCGCGATCGAGGAAGTCGACGTCAGGAGGTGGCGGGCTCCAACCCATGCCCCGGTAACCGGGAACGAAGCATTCCGGGAAGCACACGATCCGCGCTCCCTGCGCCGCGGCCTGATCGATAGCCTGGCAGGCGAGCGTCACGGATTCCTCCGGCGTGGCCGGATAATGCAGGTTGGCGAGGGCGATCCGGACCGGCTGCATGTCTGACCTGCTAAGATATCAAGAATGTCTCTGGGCCCGGAAAAACCGCTGGCGTTCCGCTCGCTCTACGAGAGTCCACTGGTGAGCGTGCGCGACTACTCTTGCCGTGCGCGCCGCGGCGGACCGGCGGACGAGGAGTACTCCGGGGCCAACCACATTGTCCTGCTGCGGCACGGGGCCTTCACCAAGCACTTCGGGTCGCGCCCCATTACCGCCGACGTGAATCAAGCGGTGTATTTTTCCAAGGGATCCGTCTATCACGTCAGCCACCCCGCGGAGTGCGGCGATCGCGGCACGGTGGCCGCGGTCGCGCCGCGCGTGCTCAACGACATCGTCCGCGAACTCGATCCGTCCGTAGACGACCACCCGGATCGGCCATTTCCGTTCGTCACCGGCCCGTGCGATACCGCAGTCTTCTGGCGGCATCGGGAACTGGTCCAGCGTCTGGAGGCCGTCGCGACCGCGCCGCTCGAACATCTGTGGGCCGATGAGACCGCACTGCAACTGATGGCCGACGTACTGGAAGCCGGGTTCGCGCGGCATGGCCTGCCACGGCGGCGCCGCAACGGCACCGACGCCGATCACCTCGACCGGACCGAAGCGGCCAAGACCTACCTCGCTTGCCATCTGGCCGAACCCGTGACGCTCGACGAGGTGGCTCGCTCGGTGCACGCGTCGCCGTTTCATTTCGCGCGGCTCTTTCAGCGCCACACGGGCGTGCCGGTCCATCGCTATCTGACGCGTCTGCGACTGCGCGCGTCTCTGGAGCGGTTGGCCAGCGGGGCCAAGGATCTCACCGCCCTAGCGCTCGACTTGGGCTTCTCCAGCCACAGCCACTTTACCGACGCCTTCCGCCGGGAGTTCGGCCGCCCCCCGCGCGCCCTGCGCAAAACGAGCAAGAATCCGGAAGTCTAAGACTTTCCCGCCCCGCTAGGCTCTCTTCCTGAGAACTTCACTCTGAAAGGAGGAGCGGATCATGAAGACCAAAAAGTGTCCCGTGTGCGACTGGGAAATCAAGGGTAGCGGGATCAAGGTGCGGGTGGGCGGCAAGGAAATCACCGTCTGCTGCGACGAATGCGCCACCAAGGCCCGCGAAACGAAATAAGGGCGGGGACAAGTCCGCCCCTACGGTTCTGCACGTAGGGGCGGACCCATCGCCCGCCCTGAAGAATCGACACTGCTACTTACTGCGTTCTGAACTGCCGGAAGGCGCCGTCTAAGGCCGACGCGTACGCGCCTACTTCAGATGTTTGCCAACCGCCTTGGTCATGTCGAACATGTTCAGCGACGGCTTGCCGAACACCGGCTTCAACGCATCATCGGCGTGGATCATGCGCTTGTTCTTCTTGTCCTGCAGGCCGTGCTTCTTGATGTACGCCCACAGCCGCTTGGTGACTTCGGTCCGCGGGATCGGCTTCGAGCCAACAACCTCGGCCAGCGCGGCGCTGGGTGTTACCGGCTTCATGAAGGCCGCGTTCGGTTTGCGGGCTGATTTTTTCTTCGCCATGTGGCTCCTCTGTGAAAAGTGATTTACTGGGCCTCTGCCCAGGTGCTTAGGCTACCACGAGAAGCCTACCATCGAGAAGACATAATGCAGAAGAAATGTTTTCTGCCCCAGGGAAAGCGGCGATCCCGGGGAGGTAATCACTTGGTTGTTGAGGACTCGGTAACTAACGGCGTATACTTCGCCCCATGCGCTACCGCGACAAAGTCTAGGGCATGAACCGCGAGGCTGAATGGGAATCTCTTCTGCCGGAGGATGGGCTCGACGGAATCGAGGCCGCGGGAAATTGACCCGCGACGGAGATTCAGTGAAGTGCCAGGCCGGCGAGGAAGGCGCTCGCCTGGTTTTCGGCGGACACGATTGGCGCGATTACGAGGTGAAGTGCCGCGTGGAAGCTGAAAAGGGCGGCAATGTACAGATCGCCTTCCGGCTCTCCGAAGACGGCGCCAAGGGCTATATGCTCGATCTGCTCTACGGATGGCAGGCTGTAGCTATCAGCCGGATCGAGCGCGGGACCGTGTTGAAGCTGAGCGTGGTGAATCATGAACTGCGCCACGGCCGCAGTTACGAGGTCGAGTTCGCGGCCCGAGGTGCATCGCTCACGTCTTACATCGACGGCGTTCTCGTGAATCAGGCGACTGCGTTTGACCACGAGAAAGGTCGCTTTGCTTTGACGGTTTGGAGCGGTAAGACCGTGTTCGAACGCCCGATGGCGCGAAGACTGGCATGAAGCTCATTGCACCCAAATGGTGGCGGCGTTGCTGGCCATGCCTTGCGCCGCTACGTACAACGGAATCTGTCCGGAGAGATTGGCCGGTAGTTGCGCGTTGATCTGCCATAGGCCGGGATACTGCGGCGTCGGACCGCTGAACAGAACGGTGGCCGGCGTCGATCCGAAGTAGACCTGCACCGGAGCCGCGCCGGAGGCGTCGAGCGGTCCATGGCCTGTGGCGAAGATCTGCATGATGCTGCCGGGCGCGGCACGATTGGCGCTGCTGTTCACCGTGGAATCATGGTTGAGGACGGCGCCGGGCTGCGCCGGATCGCTGGACTGAGCCACGAAGATGCCGGGACCTGCCGCGCTAATCGTCACCGTTCCGGCCGCGACTTCTGCGCCCTTGGCGCGTACTGACACCGCCGTGTTTCCTGGTGCCAGCCCTGCCGGCGCCACCAAGTTGATCTGCGACGTGCCGGTGTAGAGCAGCCGGGCCTCCCTCCCCGCGAAGTACGCCTGGTCCACGTCTTGGGGGAACGTCCCGAAAACGCTGGCGAACGATCCCGGCGCAACGCCCTGCTCCACGCGGAAGCTGGCCCCGTTCACCACGATCGCCTTGCCACTGGGCGCGGCGGGAGGATTCCCGCTACGCGCCAGGATGGCCGCCATCACCGGGTCGTGTCGCGCGAAGTAATCGGAAGAGAGCAGCGGCACGACGATGTCTGGAGGAAAATCCGGACCCGGCGTGATTCCGCTGGGTGTGGGAGACTCCTTGGTTGCGTATTGGCCAAAGAACAATCCGCTCGGCAGGCGGAAGTTGGCGGTGTTGC
>CAYPHP010000549.1:0-3644 GCA_964410045.1 uncultured Acidobacteriota bacterium
ACAATTGGTTGCCACCAGTTTGATACGGGAACTTGGCCCGGTGTTGACCTGTCTGATGCTGGCCGGACGTGTCGGTTCCGGCATTGCGGCGGAACTGGGTTCGATGCTGGTCAGTGAACAGATTGACGCCATGCGCGCCATGGGCACCGACCCGATCAAGAAGTTGGTGACCCCGCGACTGGTGGCCACTGTAACCATGCTACCCCTTCTCACCGTGCTGGCCGACTTTGTCGGGCTGTGTGGTGGGTTTGTCGTGGCCAACTTCATCATCCGGCTCAACCCGGTCGAGTATTGGACCAACGCCTACCAGGCACTCACCTGGCAGGATATTTTCCAAGGTCTGCTTAAGCCCTTTGTCTTCGCTTTCATCGTGGCCCTGGTGGGGTGCTTCTACGGCTTGCGAACCAAAGGCGGAACGCAAGGCGTAGGCCGCTCCACCACCCAGGCCATGGTCACCGCCTCGGTCCTGATCTTGACGGTGAACTTCTTCATCACCCGCCTGCTGCTGGTGATTTTCTGATGGCCGCCGTCCTGGAATTCGACCGAGTGACGGTGCGCCTCAACCGCGGTCCGCAGTTCGATCCGGAAGTCCTGCACGACGTGAGCTTCCAACTGGATGAGCAGGAGACCATCGTGATCATGGGCGCCACCGGTTCGGGCAAATCGGTGCTCATGAAGACGGCCCTGGGCCTGATCCGTCCGCACTCCGGGCGCGTGATCCTCTTCGGTGAGGACTTGACCTCGCTGGACGAAGACCAGATGTTCCCCCTGCGGTTGCGTGCCGGCATGGTCTTTCAAGAGAGCGCCCTGTTCGATTCGCTGACGGTGGCGGAGAACGTGGCCTACTGTTTTCAGGAACAGAAAGCTCTGCCCCTGGAGGAAGAGGAACGCCGGGTGAAGGAAGCGCTGAGCTTTGTGGAACTCGACGGCACGCAGCAGAAATTGCCGTCGGAACTCTCCGGCGGCATGCGCCGCCGCGTGGCCATCGCCCGCGCCTTCGTCACCAATCCGCCGCTGATGCTTTACGATTCCCCGACCGCCGGACTCGACCCGGTAACGGCGTTCACCATCATGGCCCTGGTGGTGAAGCTGCGCGATACCCAAAAGGTCAGCGCGCTGCTGGTGACTCATCGCTTGCAGGACGCCCATCTGCTGGTGTCCTCGCAGTTCAATCCAGCTACCGGCCAGTTGGAGCAATTGAACGGCGGGTCCGGCCCGGACACGCTCACCACCTTCCTGGTGCTGCGCGAAGGCGACGTGGTGTTTCGCGGGACGGAAAGCGAATTGTTTGCGGCGCGTGATCCGTATCTGCACAAGTTTGTCTCCTGAGCGGAGAAGAAAAACGAAGAGGAGAACACTGTCATGGCGACCCGTCAACAAGTGAGTTGGGCGCAGTTGCGCGTTGGGGTGATGGTTCTGACCGCGCTGAGCATTTTCGCGCTGATGATCTTTCTGATGAGCGGCGAAGGCACGTTCACCCGCAAGGCGACCTTGAAAGTGTTCATGGACAATGCCGCCGGGTTGAAGAAGGGCGATCCGGTGCGGCTGGCCGGGATCGACGTCGGCAACGTGCAGGAGATCCGCATCTCCGGGGAGCACGACGCCCGCCGCGCCGTGGTGGCCGTGCTCTCGGTGCAGAGGCGGTTCTTGGACGAAATCCGCACCGATTCGGTGGCCACCCTGGAGGCCGAGAGCCTGCTCGGCCAGCGCTATTTCGACATTACCCGCGGGACTCCCGCCAAGCCGGCGATGCAGCCGGACGCCGAGATCATCTTCAAGTCCCGCCCCGATTACGGGGACGTGATGGCCACCGGCGCCACTGTCCTGACCAACCTCAACCGGGTGATCAATCAGGTGAGCAAGGTCACGGACACGCTATCGCAGGGTCAGGGCACGCTGGGCAAGTTGTTCATGGACGAAGGCCTCTATCGCCGTGCCGACAGCGCCGTCGCCGACTTCCAGAAGATGGCTCAGTACGCCTCTTCCGGTCAGGGCAGCCTCGGCAAGCTGATCTACACAGACGAGATCTTCAACCGCGCCAACTCCGCGGTGGGCAAGCTCGACCAGATCGCCGACGACGTCAAGTCCGGCCAGGGCTCTTTGGGCAAGCTGCTCTACGACCCGGCACTCTATGACGACACCCGGCAGGTAGTGGCCCGGGCCAACGAGATCGTCGGCGAGGTGCAGGCCGGCAAGGGCTCGCTCGGCAAGTTCATCAAGGACGAAGCCTTATACAACAAGGCCACTTCGGCCGTGGACCGCATCGATACCATCGCCGGACGGATGGAGAGGGGCGAAGGCAGCATGGGTCGATTCCTCAAGGACGAAGCCCTGTACAACAATACCAACCAACTCAGCCTGGAGATCCGCGAGTTGCTCGCCGACTTCCGCAAGGATCCCAAGAAGTTTCTGACCATCAAGTTCAAGCTGTTCTAGTCCTGCGCTTCATCCCAATGGCAGAATTCTTGGCCACCGAGACACCGAGGCACCGAGAGGGAACAACCTGCAGAATAGCTTCCCTCCATCTCGGTGCCCTCCGTGCCTCGGTGGCTGATCTCATCCTGGATCGGGCACTTACGTCATCATTGCGTGGCCGTTGGTATAGTACAGGGGCATGAACCGGGCCATTCTGCTAACAACAGTTCTGTTGGCGCGCATCTGCTCGCCTGGGGCGTCCGCTCAGCCGGCGCAAGCCGCGGCCCCACCAACGCGGGCCAACATCCTGCGCGGTGAGTACGGACCTCATCGTGCCAACAACGACCTGCTTTACTACCATCTCGACATCCGCGTCGATCCGGAGAAGAAGTTGCTCAGCGGGAAGGTGGCTATCCGTTTCCGGATGCTGAAAGACGACAACTGCATTCATCTCGATTTGCACGAAGCTCTCAAGATTGAGAAGATCCTGCTCGGCGAAACCTCGCTCAAGTACGAGCGCGACTCCGGCGCCGTGTTCGTCGACTTTCCGGAGACGCTCCGCGCCGGACGCGTCTACACGATTGACTTCCACTATTCCGGGAATCCCGTGGAGACCGGCCGGTTCGGCGGCATCGCCTTCCGCAAGGACCCTGCCGGCCGCCACTGGATCAACACCGCGTGCGAGGGCGTCGGCGCCAGCGTGTGGTGGCCCAACAAGGATCAATGGCGCGATGAAGTCGAGAACATGCGCATCAGCGTCGCCATCCCCAACGACCTGGTCGACGTCTCCAATGGGAAGTTCGTGGGCAAAACCGATCTTGGCGACGGCTACACCCGGTGGGATTGGTTCGTCCAATACCCCATTAACAACTACAACGTGTCACTGAACATCGGTAAGTACGAGCACTTCGCGGACCGGATCGGCGATCTGCCGCTGGACTTCTACGTTCTGCCGGAGGATCTGGACAAGGCCAAACGGCAGTTCGCCCAGGCCAACGGAATGCTTGAGGCCTTCAACCACTACTTCGGCGAATATCCCTTCAAGAAGGATGGCTACAAGCTGATTCAGGTCCCGTACTCCGGCATGGAACACCAGAGCGCGGTTACTTACGGCAACCGATTTGCCAACGGCTACCTGGAGCGCGACTGGACCGGTGTGGGCATCAGTCCGCGGTTCGACTTCATCATCATCCATGAAAGCGCCCACGAGTGGTTCGGCAACAGCGTAT
>CAYPHP010000550.1:0-3641 GCA_964410045.1 uncultured Acidobacteriota bacterium
GGGCAGCCGTTGGAGTGGCCGGCCTTGCTGGCCGCTTGCGCCTCGGCGCATCCGTTTCGGCATGTGATCGATCCCGACGACCCGTCCTTCGTCCGCCCGGAGCAGATGACCGCGGCCATCGCCGCCTACTGCCGGGGAACGGATCAACCGGCCCCCGATTCTCCCGGCGCGTTCGTCCGGACCGTGCTCGAGAGCCTGGCATTGAAGTATCGTTGGGTGCTGGAAGAACTCGAGTCGCTGACCGGCACGCGGTTCGAGGTCATCCGGGTCATCGGCGGCGGGTCGCAGAATGACCTGCTCAACCAGTTCACCGCCGACGCCACCGGGCGGACCGTGCTGGCCGGTCCGGCGGAAGCGACGGCCCTCGGCAATCTGGCGATGCAGATGGTGGGAAGCGGCCTCATCGAATCGCTGGACGAAGCGCGCGGTTTGATCGAGCGCTGCTTTCCAGCGCGCCGGTTCGGGCCGGCCGCCGTCGAAGGATGGGACCGCGCCTTCGGCAGGTTGCAGAGTTATTGGGGAGGAGTTTGTCGTGCTTAACAGGGTGTGCTTTTGCCTGCAAGTGAAACGCAACAGGCTGGAGGAGTACAAATCCCGTCACGCTGCGGTCTGGCCGGAGATGCAGGACGCCCTGCGCCAGGCCGGATGGCACAACTACTCGCTGTTCCTCCGCGACGATGGCCTGTTGATCGGCTACGTGGAGACCCCGGATTTCGAGCGCGCCCTGGCGCTCATGGCCGGCACCGAAGTCAACCGGCGCTGGCAGACCGAGATGGCGCCTTTCTTTGAGGCTCTTCCCGGCTGTCACGCCGATCAGGCGATGCGGCCCATTCCGGAGGTCTTCCACCTGCCATGAGCGATTCCGCGAAGTTCTCCGGCTCCAAGGCCGCCAGCAAACTGGATCAGCTTTACGAGTTCGACCGCGAGCCGGTTCCTCCGCAACGCCTGCTGGGTCCGGGCTATTTCGCGGGCAGCTTCGCGGGCGAGCATGTGGCAGCCACCGAGTTCGTCATCGGAGTCTTGTTCGTTAACTGGGGCGCGGGAGTCCGCGACATCTTCCTGGGTCTGGCCCTGGGCAACCTGCTGGCGGTCCTTACCTGGACCTTGATCTGCGCCCCCATCGCCGTCGAAACGCGTCTGACGCTGTACTGGTATCTGCGCCGCATCGGCGGCCCGTTCATGACCGTGATCTACAACGTGCTGAACGCCGTGCTCTTCTGCATCCTGGCCGGGTGCATGATCACGGTGTCGGCCTCGGCCGTCCGGATTCCCTTCGGCATCCCCGCCCAGGTGCATTGGTATCCCACGGATTTCCGCTTCGTGGCCGTAGTGCTGGCGGTGGGAGCGGTCGTGGTGACCGTCGCCATTCTCGGCTTCAAAAAGCTGGCTTCCTTCTCCAGCGTCTGCTCGCCCTGGATGTTCCTGATGTTTGTCGCCGGTGCCGTGGTGATGTTGCCGCGGTTGGCGCAAGAGGCCGGCGTGGGGCCTGGCGGCGGGCTCGACCAATTCTGGGAGATCGCCGGCCGCGTGGTCTGGACCGGCAAGACCCCTGACGGCAGCGAGCCAATGGGTTTTTACAAGGTTGCTGCGTTCGCCTGGATCTGCAACCTGGCCATGCACGGCGGCCTCTCGGACATGGCCTTGTTTCGCTATGCCAAGAAGGCCAGCTACGGCCTGACCTCCGCATACGGCATGTTTCTTGGTCATTACCTCGCTTGGATTTGCGCAGGCATGATGGGCGTCGGATCGGCCCTGCTGGTGCAGACGCCTTTGGCCAAGCTCGATTCCGGTGAAGTGGCCTATCAGGCGCTGGGTTGGGCGGGTATTCTGGCAGTGATCGCTGCGGGTTGGACCACCTCCAATCCGACCTTGTACCGGGCCGGCCTGGCCCTGCAAGCCGTGACTCCGGATTGGTCCCGCGCTCGGGTCACGCTGGTCGCCGGCATCATCACCACGATCATCGCTTGTTTCCCATTTGTCTTTACGCGATTGCTCGATTTCGTCGGGCTTTACGGACTGCTGCTGGCTCCCGCCGGAGCCATCGTGCTCACCGAGCATTGGATCTTTCCACGCATCGGCCTGACCCGCTACTGGTCGTCGGCTCGAAACACGCTTCTGAACTTGCCTGCGTTGACGGCCTGGGGCCTAGCCATCGTGGCGGCGCTGGCCCTGGAACAAAGCGGAATCCTGCATCTCTTCTACTTGTTCCTTCCGGTGTTTGCCCTGACCTCCGTGCTGTACATCATTCTGGCGTCGTTCGCGGGAGGCAAGGGAGCGGCAGCGCCTCCTCCCGCGATGTCGCACAGGCCGTCCGGAGCGGACGTAGGAGTTGCGGCGGCAGAGCCGTCGGGCCCGGCCAATCCCGCGCTGAAGTGGGCCAGCGGCCTGCTGGCATTGGTGGCCCTGGTGGTTTGCCTGGTGGTTCCGATTTCCGTCGCGGCGGCCGGGATGGACGGTTTTGCCGTCCGCCACCAGGAAATGAAGGTCTGGCTGATAGCGGCGACGCTGGCCTATTTTGTGTCCGGGACGGTATTCTACAAACTGTGGCGATCATCCAGTTCAACCACGTAAGCCATCTGTGGGACGAAGAGAAAGCCAGCAAGCTTTCCCCTGCCGAGTTGTTGGTCTATCGCTCGAACCTGTTGGGCGCCGATCAGCGCATCACCAACACGGGCGGCGGTAACACCTCGGCCAAGATCGTCGAGAGAGATCCTCTGACCGGACAAGAAGTGGAAGTGTTGTGGGTGAAAGGGTCCGGGGGCGATCTGCGGACCAGCACGCTGGCCAACTTTGCGTCGCTGTACCAGGAGAGACTGCTTTCCCTGCAAGCGATCTACGGCGCTGCAGAAGGCAGGGGACCGAAGACCGCGGCCGAAGACCGCATGGTCGGCTGCTATCCGCACTGCACTTTCAACCTGAATCCGCGCGCTCCGTCAATCGATACGCCGCTACATTCCTTCATCGCCGCCAAGCACGTCGATCACATGCATCCGAACGCGGTGATTGCGGTCGCGGCGGCCCGTCGGTCGAAGCAGCTTACCGCGGAGATTTTTGGTGAAGAAGTCGCCTGGACGCCTTGGCTTCGTCCCGGCTTCGAGTTGGGGCTGGAATTGCAGCGCATCAGCCGGAGCAATCCGAGACTGAAAGGAGTAATCCTAGGGCAGCACGGCTTGATCAACTGGGCGGATGACAACAAGGCTTGTTACGACTTGACCCTAAGCCTTACCGAGAAGGCCGCGTCTTTCATCTCCGCCAGGGACAAGAAGGACCAGACGTTCGGCGGAACCAAGTACGCGTCGCTACCCGATGCCGAGCGGGAGCAGATTCTCGCCGCATTGCTTCCTTGGTTGCGCGGGCAAGTTTCCCAAAAGAAGCGGTTCGTGGCCACGGTCCATGCCGACTCCGCGATGCTGCGCTTCGTCAACAGCAACGATGCTGCGCGTCTCGCGGAGTTGGGCACGTCATGTCCCGACCATTTCCTGCGCACCAAGATCAAACCGCTCTACGTGGACTGGCATCCGGGGCAGGAGGACTTCGAGGTCCTCAAGCGGAAGCTGACCGCGGGCCTGGAACAGTACCGCAAAGACTATGCGGCTTACTACAACGCCTGCCGGCGGCCGGACTCGCCGCCCATGCGCGAT
>CAYPHP010000551.1:0-3634 GCA_964410045.1 uncultured Acidobacteriota bacterium
CGGTCAAGGACCTCGCCGAGCACGGTGCGGAAGTCGGTGGTCAGGGCCAGGTCGCGGCCCTCGTTGAGTTGCTCGCGTTCTAGACCCGGCCAGCGGCCGTGGACCTTGCCGCCATTCACGCCGGCGCCCATCAGGAACATGCAGTTGGCGTGGCCGTGGTCGGTGCCGCGGTTGCCGTTCTCGCGCGCGGTGCGTCCGAACTCGCTCATGGTCACCAGCACGATGTCGGACATGCGATCACCCATGTCGCGATGAAACGCCGCCAGCGCCTCGCCCATGTCGCGCAGCAGGTTGGCCAGTTGACCTTGTGCGTTGCCCTGGTTGACGTGGGTGTCCCAGCCGCCGCTGTCGAGGAACGCCACTTCCAGCCCGACATTCGATTTGATGAGCTGAGCCACCTGTTGCAGGCTTTGTCCGAAGCGGGCGCGAGGATATTGCGCGCCATTCTCCGGCTGGTAGCGCGCCGGGTCGGCACGCTTCAGCATGCTGATGGCTTCAAAAGTTTCGCGGCCCGTGCTGCCGAGCTTCTTGTCGACGGTCTGCGCGTATATCGCTTCAAAACCGCCCGCGGCGCTTTGCTGCTGCGGACCCATCACCTGAAATTGGCGCAGGTCCGGCAGCGCCACTGCTGGCGCGGGACCCTGCAGCACGCGCGGCAGGCTCGCGCCCATGGCCACGGCGCGGAACGGCGACGCCGTTTCGCGCTTCTGCGCGCGTAGTCCGCGATTCAGCCAGCCGTCCGCGGTGCTCTTCAGTCCCGGCGTGCCCGATTCCATGTAGTCCTGCGCGTCGAAATGGCTGCGCGTCGAATCGGGTGATCCGGCGGCGTGGACGATGCCCAGCAGGCCCTGCTTGAACAGCGGCTCGAGCGGCGCCAGCGACGGATGCAGTCCAAAGCGGCCGTCGAGGTCGAGTGCAGCGCTTGCTGGGATAGCAATCGACGGCCGCAGCTTGTAGTAGTTCGGCTCGGCGAACGGGACCACCATGTTCAACCCGTCGGCCGCGCCCCGCTGGAACAGCACCACCAGGATCTTCTTGCCGGACGAGCCGGCTACCGCACGCGTCAGAAATCCGGGGAGCGTGCTCAGACCCAGGAACGCCAGACCGCCATTCTTCAGGAAGACACGACGTGTGTTCATGGCTATCTCCTCTGGAACTCCGGCGATCCCAGCACCAGCCCGGCCACCACTTCGGGCGACGGCTTCTGATCGGCCAATTGCTTCTCCAGCGTAGCACGCGTCTCCGGCGACACCTGCCCGGCGAGGAAAACTTGAATGGCCTGCGCCAGCGGATCTTCAGACGTTGTTCCCAGGAGCGACGCGGCATCCACGCGCACGCCGCGCATGCGATTGGCCGCCAGGGCCAGACCAAAAGTCCTACGGTTCAGCAGCGTGCCGGTATTCACCCACGCCTCGGCTTTGTCGGAATAGCCGGTGGGCGGCTGGCAACGATAGAGCGGCTCGCCGATCCGCTCGGTCCATTGCAGCAGCGGCAGCGGCGTATCGAGATCGGCGCCGGTAACGCGCACCGCGCTGGCCACCAGCTCAAATGGACGCTTGATCTTGGCGCGGTACGTCTCGCGCGACCAGAACTCCGGCGACTCGATCATGGTCCGCAGCACCGTGCGGATATCGCCGTCACTGGCCGTGAACGACTTGGCCATGCGGTCGACCAGCGCCTTGGGAGGCTCGTCGCTGACAAAGCGCCGGGCCAGCTTCGTCGAGATGAAGCGCGCCGTCGAAGGGTGGCGGGCCAGCAGGTCGAGCACCGCTTCTCCGTCCTTCACGCCTCCGGCGTTGATGGTCTTGCCGAGCACGGTCTTGACGCCGTTATCGTGGAGGCGGTCGTCGAAGAAGAAGTCCGCGGTCTGGCGCGGAGCGCGCAGAGTCCATCCGGTGAAGGCGCGCGCGACTTCGAGAACGTCCTTTTGTGTGTAGCCGCCGTCGACGCCCAACGTGTGCAGCTCCATCAGCTCGCGAGCGTAATTCTCGTTCAAGCCTTTGGGCATGCGCTGCTGGGCGAACTCCATCTTTTTGCGCGCTTCCTGCGGATCGCGGCCATTGCGGCGCATGCGTTCCTGCATCCGCGGATCGTTCAGGCGGGCCAGCATCGTTTCGCGGCGCTGTTCCATCTCCGCCGACATTTTCTCAGCGGCCACCGGATCGGCGCTCATCCAGTTGTCCAGGTAGAAGAGCATCGCCGAACTGGAAGCCGTAGCTCCCAGCAGGTCGCGGAACTTGCCCATCGTGCGCGGGCGGATCACGTCGCGCTCGTACTCCGTCAGCAGCCAGCGGTCCGGACCCTTGGCGGCGAAGACGTTGAAGTGGTTGAACCAGAAGTCCACCATCATTTCCTGGAGCTGGCGCTCGCTGTAGACCGCGCGGGTGAGCTTGGCCATGGACAGCTCAGCGACCACGCGCTGCGGTCCCTGCATCGGCCGTCGCTCCTCGCGAGTTTCCTGCATCTTCTTGCGGTATTCCTCTTGCGTCATCCCCGCTTTCTTGGCGGCCTGCTTCGGTTGCGGATAGGCCTGCAGCAATTCGCGGCTGGACATGTCCAGGGTCTTGTAGCGATCAAGCCGCGCTTCAACCGCCGCCTCGGGATCACTGGACGGCGCAAGCTGCTGGTCGATGTACTTGGCCAGGCCCATCTGTCGGACGCGCTCGACGTCGCCCGGACGCGGTCCAAAACCGAGGCGATTCAGGGCGTGTAGGATCGCTTGGTCTTGGGTCAGCTCGCGCGTTGCCACGCGCTTTTGGCTTGGCAAATCAGACGGCCAAGCCATGACGACGATCAGGTAAGCGGCGAAAAGGGAAGTGGCTCCAGACTTTGACCTCATGGGAATATGAAACCTCGGGCCCAGGAGAAAGTTGCGGCGACGCCAGCAAGCCCATGAAAAAGAACAAGATAGAGCCGTTGTGGCGTCTCCGTTCAAAGCGATTATACACCGTCCGACCCCGCTTTCTCGCTGTTCAGCGGAATACCGTATCTTGAAGCCCCCGGAACGGGTTAAAACCTTACTGTTCACCAGACTAGCTGCAAGACTCAAGGAGCCTGACCCCATGCCGAGATCCACCGGGCAGCAGATGTGGAAGTACTTTGATGCCGCACTGTGTGCCACTGCCGGCGTCGCTTTCGACACCATCAAAGTCTTCAACAAATACCGTCAGAACCCGTCGTTCATTCCGAAGTGGTCGGACAAGCCGCTGCTGAAATCCTGGCAGAAGACCAAGCCGCCTTTGGGCTGGCCGCGCGAGACCGACTCGCTGTGTCCGGAGTGCGTGAAGGAAGCCCGCGAGCAGATCTTCAAGGGCGAGGCGGACATCGACTGGCTGGTGAGCAACAAGGTCGGCGAGATCAAGGCCCACATCATCGAGCGCGACGGCCAGGTCTGGATGGTCAAGGATTGCGCGATTCATGGCCGCTGCGAAGACATGATGGCCGTGGACGCCAAGTTCCTGTCGTGGATCGAGCAGAACTTCCCGGGCCGCGACATTCGCGCCCACAACGACGAAGGCCTGCACAAGCATGGCTCGTCGAACGTCCGCTGGGGCCGCGGCTCCGTGCTGACGGTTGACCTGACCAACCGCTGCAACATGATGTGCGATCCTTGCTTCATGGACGCCAACCAGGT
>CAYPHP010000552.1:0-3633 GCA_964410045.1 uncultured Acidobacteriota bacterium
GCGCCAATTCCACGTTCAGGCAGACCTTGGCGACGTACTCCACTTCGCCATCCTCGGTCACTGGGCGATAGAAGAAAACCGTTGCCCGGCCGTCGTCGAGGAAGAACTCGAGAGACTGTTGTTGCAGTTCCTCGACTAGGAATTGGGCCGCAGCGGGATCGGCCTGATAGGGCAACTCCAGGCGGCACACACCTTCTCCTGGAACTTCAACTTCCAGGACCAAGGGCGGACCAGCCTGAATCCTGCGGACCGTGCCGGTGGAGCTTTTAAGGAGCGCCAGGCGCGACCTCGCGGTCGGTGCGCATCCGCGGGCGGTAGCCGGTGCGCGTCCGCAGGCGATAACGCTTGGCGTTGTCGCCGGTCAACTCGACGGTGATCTTGCGCCAGCCGAGATTGGAATTGGCCGCCGGATAGTAGCTGAGCAGGTAAAGGTGCGCCAGGTCGTCGCGGATGGAGGCAAACGCTTCGTTCTGGGCGCGCCAGTTGCGCGCGAAGTAGGCCTTCCCGCCGGTGCGCTCGGTGATCCGCCGGAAAACCGTGGCGGAGATCTCGTCCTTGGTGGCGTCCTGCGTGGAGATCATGTAGATGGGGATGCCTTCGCTCTCGGCCATTTCCCGGACCGCTTCGGGCGAAACCATGCTGCCGTTGTCGGGGCCGTTGGAGAAGACCACCACCACTTTTCGTCCGCTCACCTGGCGGGCGTCCTGCAGGGTAAGCAGCAGGCAGTTGTAGAGCGCGGTGTCGTCGCCGGCGACGGTCTTGCGCAGGCCGGACATGGCCACGTGGCGGTCGCGACTGAGCATGCTGGCGCGCATCAGGTTGCGGCTGAATCCGTAGACCGCCACCGAATCCTGCGGGTCGAGATTGCGGATAAAGTCGGCGATGGCGTCTTCGGCCAAGGCGTAGGCCTTGTACATGAAGTTGCTGGTGTCCATCAGGATGAACACGTTGGAGCCGCTGCCGGCGGCGGCTTGCGGCTTCACCGCGCCGAGCGTCATCGGAGGTCCAGCCGGCTCGGGAGCGTTGGCGCCCTTGGGAACGTCGGCGGCCGAGATCAGGTTTTCCATGGGTCCGCCGCCTTCGGAAAACAAGGCCACGCGCTGCGGGATGCCGTCTTCAAAGACGCGGAAGTCGGACGGCCGCAGACCCTTGATGTACTTTCCGCCGCGGTCGGTCACCGCCACGTTCAGCAGCACCAGGTCCACGCGGACGCGATAAACAAAATCGTCGGGCGTCGCCTGTTGCTGGGGCGTCGTTGATGGCGTGGGCGGATTCTGCATCGCCACGGTGGAGAACGCTGCGAAAAGAGCCAGGCAAACCAACAGAACACGGATCGCGTTTTTCATCCTAGTCACTCCGTCACCCGCGAAGATGCAGCGCCGGCCTGCTTGCGGAACTCGTCGGCGGTCAGGCGCATGGCGCGCAGAACCGCCGGCCAATCTTCATGATGATTCGCAAAAATATGCTCGATCAAGCGGCGCGTCAACTGCGGCGCCAGCCAGTGCAGCGATGCCGGAGGCATCTGCATCTCATCGGCCAGGCGCGCCCAATAGAGATTGTTCGATTCCCAGGATTCGGCCAGCAGCCGGCTGGAATAACCCTGCAAGGCCGGCAGCGGCGCCAGACCCAGCAATTCCGGCCGCCACGAACGGGCCAGCTTGGGACGAGGCACGCCGAACAGGCTGGAGATTTTGGCGTCGGTAAGTTCCTGCGGCGCGGCTCCTGCCAGGATGGCCATCTCGGCGAAGGCTGGAGAATCAAAGGCAGCCGACAGCGGACCGGATGCGGCCATCCCGCGGATCTCCGCGGTCCACTTGCGCGAGAGGTGATACAGGTCGGCGGGCGTGAGCAAGGCCAAGGCGTCCTGCAAGCGTGCTTCCTCGACGGCGTGCCGTACGCGCTCATGCCGCTGCGGATCGATCCGGCCTTGCAGCGAGGCCAGCAGACGGGCCCGCGTGGCTCCGCCTTCAGCGACGGCTTCGCCGACAATGTCTTCGGCGAAGCGCTGGTTCAACGCCACCCAGCGTTGCTGGCGCGCGGTCGCGCGCCAGAAGCGGGGGACCACGGCCGACACCAGCATCTGCGGCGCCAGATCGCTCCAGATCAGGGCCTGGGTGTATTGCGGGACCAGGAAATCCTGTTCGGCTTCCGCGAGTCCATAGGGCAGTCCGGAAAGCGACCCCACCAGACGGCCGCCGCCGGAGAGCGGCCAGCCGGTGCCGGAGACTTTGCTTGGTCCCCAGACTTCGTTGCCCGTGCCCGTGCCGTTCCGTCCCATGAAATCGTGGGAGCGCACAAACAGCGGATTGTGGTAGAGCACTTGTGCGCCGGGCGGCGCGTAGTAGGCGTAATTCAATCCAACCAAAGTGTCGCGCAAGAAGGGCGCGAGCATGCCGCGCTGACGCTTCTCCACCATGTTGCCGATGTCCAGATCGCGCATCTGTTCCAGATGGCGTTCCGTCCAGTAGCCGGGGAAGGCGGCATTGCGCTCGAGCGCGGTGACGTAGGGAGTGGGCAGGCGGAACTCGCGCAACTGACCGGCCAGGCGCAGCACCAGATCGCTGTCCACGGTGCCCGGCTTGTCGAGCGCGTCGGCCAGTGCCAGGATGGTGTCCAGGCGGATCAGGCGTTGAGCGTCAATCACGCCACGCAACTGCCCCAGCACGTATTCGCGGGCTTGAGCCTCGCCCGGAGCGACCGGCGGCGGTCCCGCGAGCAGCCCGAGCACCGTCTCTTGTACGCCGGCGCCACGCATCCGGGGCGCCCCCAGGGCCGATCCCGCCGCAGTCGCCAAGCCTTCCAGTCCTTGGCGTCCGGCATCGAAGACCGCGGTCGGCTTATCCATACTTCCGGCGAAGCGGTTCAGCAGCGCGTCGAAGCTGGTATTGAGCCCGTTCCCCGGAATTTGTCCCTGACGCGCAAGGATTTCCCAAAGTCCGAGCAACGCCTGGAACGTGCCCAGCCCGTTGGCTCGCACCAGAGGCTGCGTCTTGCTGCGGACCAGGTTGTCTGAGGAACTTCAAGATCGACGCGTCGTTGACTTCCGGCCAGTCGGCTAGCAGCGCATAGTGATGGCTGAACCGGGAATAGTCTTTGGCCAGGGCCAGGACCGTGTTGGCTTCCAGAGGATGGCTGCCGCGCAGGCGGTCCATTTCGTTCAGCGCGACGAAGATGTTCAACAGGCCGTTCTCTTCGAAGAGCCGGATGCGCGCGAACATATTCTCGACCAGGTCGTCGGCGTCGTTCATCTTGGGCGCGCCGCGGCTGCCGCCCTTGGCGCCCTTGGGCGTTTGCTGCAGGAGAAGCGTCTTCCAGGTGGCCACGCCGCCGGGGATCAGAGGCCGTCCGTCCGCGCCGATGCGCAGACGGGCCGGCAACAACAGCAACTCGGCGTTGGGACGAAATACGGGACGCGCCGAGCCGGGATTGGTGTTGTCTCCGCGCAGCGCCCGGTAGAAGCGCTCCAGGCGGTCGCCCGCGTAGAAGTAGGCTTGCTGGCGCGCGTCGATCTGATGGAAGGCGTCGGCGAACGCGGCCAGCCAGCCATTGTCTTTCTCCAGCAGCGCGAACAGGAACAAGCCGGCATTGGATGGATCGGCGCCCACCATCTTCGCCCACATCGCCTGCCGCTCC
>CAYPHP010000553.1:0-3622 GCA_964410045.1 uncultured Acidobacteriota bacterium
TGTAAATCTTCTCCTTCCAGGGTGAACAGCAAGGGCGTGTCACAAAAGCAGCCCCTAGCCTTGCCACGCATGCGAGTGGCCATGCACGGCGGCTTACACTCCTGCGTGCATTTCGGGTTCCTGGAGGATTCGGACTTCCATTTCCTGAAGATTGTTACGCTGCGAACTATGTGATTCGGAAGGGACCAACGGAAACAACCACAGAAGACGCGTCGCAACCCACTGTGGGGATGACTACGCTTGAGACCGAGCGGATGCGGAGGTGCGGCGTCAGACGCCGGCCACTTCGTCCCACTTCACGTCGCGACGTTCCAGGATCGCCCGCTGGCCCATGATTCCCGTGAGGGTACTCTCGGCCGCCGCCACGCCGATATTCTCCACCTTGCCGTTGCGGATGCGCGCGAAGAACTGATCGACCGTGTCGATGGTGATGTCCTGTCGGGCATCCAGCGACCAGTTGCCCAGGTTCGGATCGTAGACGGTGACTTTGCCGCGGGCGACTTCCGCGCCTCCGGTCGAGCCCCAGAATTCCTCAACGACGCGGGAGAGACGCCGGCTGAACTGGTTTCCCGAATGCGTGAGCAGCACGCCTCCGGGATACTCGAAGGTGACGCTGAGGTGGTCCATGATGTCGCCGATGTCGGTGCGCACCAGCCGCCCTCCCGCTCCGCCGGTGGCTCGGATGGGATGGGCGCCCAGGAACCAGTTGGCCACGTCCAGACTGTGCACGTGCTGCTCGACGATGATGTCGCCGGAACGCTCGCGATAAAACAGCCAGTTACGGACCTTCTCTTCTTCTTGCGACCAGTTGCCTTTGCGCCGCGGCAGATCGCCGACCATCCACGTCGTGCGGACCATGTTGATCTTGCCGATGTCCCCGCGCTTGACGCGGTTGTAGACCTCGACGTAACCCGGCCCGTAGCGCTGCTGGAAGTCCACCACGATGTCGCGCGTGCGGTCGGCGTTGCGCGCCGCCGCTGCGAACCTCTTGCATCCCGCGGCGTCCACGCCCACCGGCTTTTCCTGGAAGATGTGTTTCTTGGCCTGGACCGCGGCCTCAAACTGCTCGGGATGCTGGTAAGGCGGCGTGGCGATCAGCACGGCATCGACGTCTGAAGCCAGCAGCGACTGATAGTCCTTGTAAGTGCGCGGATTCACCAGCGCCAGGCGCTTCTGCGCGTCCTCGAGCTGGTCTGCATAGACGTCGCACAGAGCCACCACCCGAGCGTTGGGGTTTCTCATCATGATCGCCGCGTCGGAAACGCCGCGACGCCCCGGCCCGATCACGCCGACGCTAATCGCGGTGTTGGCCTGCGTGCCGCGAACCAGTTCCGGTTTGATGATCATCCAGCCTGCAGCGGCCAGGCCCGCCTTCTCGATAAAGTTTCTGCGCGTTGTGTTCATTGCTTACCTCCAGCCTCTAGCCTCCAGCCTCTAGCCTAGAAGTTCGCCAGTTTCCGTTGCACCGGCAGATCCTGCTCGAGCGGAGCCAGCGGCCCGTATTCCAGCGCCGCGTACCCTTTGTAGCGATCGCCAAGTGCGTAAATGGCCTCGTACACCTTGCGATAGTTGATTTCACCGGTGCCGGGCTCATGGCGGCCCGGCACGTCCCCGATATGGAAGTGCCCGATGCGGTCAATGTGCGTGCGGATGTTCTCGATCAGGTGCCCTTCCATGATCTGAACGTGGTAGATGTCGAAAAGGATCTTCACATTGGGGCTGCCAACTGCTTCCACCATATCCGCGGCGTCGCGGACTTTGTACAGAAAGTAGCCGGAGTGGTTCACGTAGGTGTTCAGGATCTCGACTACCGCGGTGATGCCGTTGCGCTCGAGCATCGGGGCCACGGCGCGCAGTCCGCCCACCACGTTGGCCATCTGCTGGGAGCGCGTGAGCCCGCCGAGCTCGTTGCCCGTGAGCGTGACCAGGCTCGGACAATTCATCCGCTTGGCCGCCTCGGCGCACGCGGTCATCTCCTTGATGAAGTTCTCGCGCTCGCGCGGATTCACCAGGCCGCAGCCGGGAGCTGCCGGTCCGCGGTTGGCGGTCAGCCCGCAGCAGACCAGAGGGAAGTTGGCTTTCTCGCGGACGAATGTTTCCAGGGTCTCGGCATTGCGCCAGTCGAACATCTCATAGGCTTCGTAGCCGTTGCGAGCCAGCAACTCAAGACCCTCGCGGATTGGACGACGGCCCATCATGCCCCACGTGACGGAGAGACGTACGCCCTTGGCGCCGGGCAGATTGGCGCGTGCTGCGCGAGGGAAAGCCGCAGTCATCGCCGCAGTGGTAGCCGCTCCGGTAAGTGAGAGAAAGGTCCGCCGATTCATGCCCCTCACGCTACCACAAGATCACAAGCTCCGGCGACGCTCTTGACAATTCGCCTTTTATTCGCCTACCATCTAGCCATGGCACTCACGCGGCGACAACGTGACGTTCTCGACTTTGTGGCGCGCTTCCAGGAAGAACATGGACACTGCCCCAGTTACGAAGAAATCGGCCGGGGTCTGGACCTGTCTTCTCTGGCGACCGTGCATAAGCACGTCAGCACGCTAGAGACCAAGGGCTATCTGCGCCGGGGACAGCATCAAAGCCGGTCGCTCGAGCTAAGCGGAAAGTTTATGAAGGAGCAGCGCCAGATCCGCGCGGCTACTTCTTCCCTGCCCCTGATGGGACGCGTGGCGGCGGGCAGGCCCGTGGAAGCGGTGGAGAATCCGGAGTCCATTTCGCTGGCCGACTTCACCGGCAAGGAGAACATCTTCGTTCTCCAGGTCACCGGCGACTCCATGGTGGAAGACCACATCCAGGAGGGCGACTACATCATCGTGGAGAAGGCAGAAACGGCGCGCAACGGTGAGATGGTAGTGGCGCTGCTCGACGGCCAGGACGCTACGCTGAAGCGCTTTTTCCGTGAGGGCGACAAGGTCCGCCTGCAGCCAGCCAACTCCAAGATGAATCCGATCATGGCTCCCGCCGCATCGGTCCAGGTGCAAGGAAAAGTGATCGGGGTCCTGCGGCGCTACAAGAACTAGAACGGGATATCGTCCTCGGAGATGTCCTCCAGAGGACCTTCTTCACCTGTGGACGGCTTGGCTGCTGCCGCCGCCGGACGCGGTGCGGGCTTGGCTGCGGCCGCCGGACGTGGCCGGGCTTCTCCGCCGGCGCTGTCGCCCCTGCTTCCTGCGAGAACCACGGTGTCTACAACGATGTCGTGAGCGTTGTGCTTGACTCCGTCTTTCTCCCAGGTGCGCGACTTGATGCGCCCTTCCACGTAGACGCGCTGGCCCTTGGTCAGGTACGGGGTCAGGCTTTCAGCGGTCTTGCCCCAGATCACCAGGTTGTGCCACTCGGTCTCTTCCTGCCATTCCCCGGACGCCTTGTCCTGCCAGCGGCGGCTGGTGGCCAGGCCCACTTTGCTGACGGCCTGGCCGGAGTTGGTGTAAGCCAACTCGGCGTCGCGACCGAGGTTCCCTAACAGAATCACTTTGTTGACGCTGCGTGCCATAAGTCCGCAGTCTAGCACGCCGACTGCGCCGTGTGATAAGCTAATGTAGTTCGTCTGCGCGTGTCTCTCGCCTGCGTCGGGGCGTGGCTCAGCCTGGTAGAGCACCTGGTTCGGGACCAG
>CAYPHP010000554.1:0-802 GCA_964410045.1 uncultured Acidobacteriota bacterium
GGCGGCGGCTTCCCCGGGGGCGGTGGCGGCGGCGGCCCCGGCGGCGGTGGCGGCGGCTTCCCCGGTGGTGGCGGTGGTGGATTCCCCGGCGGGGGTGGCGGCGGCTTCCCCGGCGGTGGCGGTGGCGGCTTCCCCGGTGGTGGTGGCGGCGGCTTCCCCGGTGGTGGTGGCGGGGGCCGGGGGCAGAGCGCCCCAGGGCCGCGAAGTGGACCAGCTAGCTACAGCACACCCGCAAATACCGGCATTCGGTTAGCTCAGTTCGGCGGCGGAAGCGGCGGCGCTGGCGGCGGGGGTGGGACCACCACTCCCACCACGTCGGGCGAAGCCGCAGCCGAGGCTCCGGATCCGATCAAGGGGGCCATCAACATCAACACGGCCTCGGCCGAAGTCCTGATGACGCTCCCCCGTGTGACCGAGGAGATTGTCACGGCCATCGTGAGCTACCGCGAAACGCAGCCTTTCGTAAGCCGTGGAGATATTCTGCTCATTCCGCAAGTGAATCAGAACGTCTTCAACGCGATTGTGGAACACATCACGGTCATCAGCGACACCTTCACCGTGCGGGCGATGGGAATGTCCAAGCGACTGGACCCATCCGGGCGTCGGGATGACCTGGCAGTCCACCTCACTGCCACGTTGGATCGCACCACGGGGCGGTGTCGGATCGTCCGATTGCGGCAAGACAACTAGCGGGCATTCCCTGCGTCATTAGGGACGGACAGGACGACGAGAGCAAGATGGCGAAGAGCAAGGCAGTACTGGGAATCGAATGCGCGGCGGGCGAAACGCGTCTGCTCCTGCT
>CAYPHP010000554.1:812-3616 GCA_964410045.1 uncultured Acidobacteriota bacterium
GTGACGCGGGTTCGACGGTACTCCGCTCGGCCACGGTTCGGACAACCGAGGAACTGCAGCGAACCGTGCGCGGGCTGCCTCGCCGGCCGAGCAGCATCACCTGCGCGATCTCGCTAGAGAACGCCGGCATTCGGACGCTCAGCCTTCCCCCAACCAGCGACGAGAACCTGGAACGGGTGGTGGCACTGGAAGCAGAGTCCACACTCCCCATTGAGGGAGACGAGTTGGCGATCTCCCACCACGTCCTGGGGATGAATGATCAGTCCCGGGTCGAGGTGCTAGTCGCCGCCGCGCGTCATACCAGTGTGCAGACCGTGCTCAGCCGTATGGGGAGCATTCTGCCCGCCACGCCTGCGGTGACGCTGACGTCGATCGCTCTGGTCAACGCGCTGAACGGGCTGCACCCTCAACGCGAGGCCGGCTGCGCGATCCTGCGGATAGAGGCTCACGAGAGCGAGTTGGTGATTCTTGAGCGCAGCCGGATCGTGGCTAGCCAGCGGATCCCCGTTGGTTCCGGTGCCGCCGTCCCCGCTCCCCAACCGCAGCCTGTGCCGGTGGGCGTCGGCGGCGTGGCCACAGAAACAGAGGATGAATTCGCCCCCACCGTCGCCCCGTGGATAGCGGTGCTAACTCAGCATGTTCGATTCACCCTGCAATCCCTCGCCTACGAACGTGGGGCCACCTGCGAGCGCCTCTACTTGTGCGGGGCCGGCGTAATCCAGGACGCCGTGCAGTGGCAGGTCTCCGAACGCCTGGACCTGCCGTCGCGCTTCCTGGGCCCGCTCCCCCGAGAAAATGCCGAGGGTGCCGAATACGCCGTGGCCTACGGGTGCGCACTGCAGAGCGCCGAGAAGGCTCCACTGGTGATGAACCTGCTCCCGGCGCGCGTTGCCGTGGAACGTGAGTTCGAACAACGTCGCCAGACCCGTTTCTCCTGGGGAGCCCTGATCGGCGCCGTGCTCATTGCGGGTGGCCTGATCTACGGCGCATTGCTGTGGCAAAAGCAGCAGGAACTCGGCCTGGTAAGAACTCGCCTCGAAGCGCTGCGGCCCGCCGCGCGTCTCCAGGCTATCGCGGAGCCGAAGGTGCTGAAGGAAGCGCAGAAGAAACTCGATGAGACCCTCGCGGTGCGAGTGCGCCCCGCGCCGTTCCTGCTGCTGCTGAGTCGTGAGATGCCGGAGAACACATGGCTCTCCGAGCTGAACTACAACAGCGATACCGGCTGTACATTGCGCGGATACAGCACTGACGAAACCGGGCCGATGCGATCCCAGATCATGCTGCTCCAGAAGACAGAGTTGTTCGACGCCGTGAATCTGGACTACAGCCAGCAAGAGCAACTGGAGAACCGACCCGTCTGGGGGTTTCAGTTGACCTGCAAGCTCACGCCCAAGCCTGTGGAACGCCGTGGAGGAACCCGACGATGATGCAGGGCCTTAGCGACCGCGACCGAAACACGCTGCGTGTCGGCGGAATCGCCAGCGTCGTCATTCTGGCGATCACCTTCCTGGGTTTGCCCTTGCAAGATCAGTGGTCCGCCGTAACTCGAGAAATCGATGATGCGAACGACCGCATTCGCAAGATCCAGACGAACGTCAGCGACGCCAGCGAAGCTACCACTCTCACTCAGAAGCTTCGTGAAAGCGCAACACTCCATCTAACTTCGGCCACCCTCAAGCAGCAGACGGCGCAGCTACTGCAGCAAATCAGTAAACTTCCCTCGGTGAACAAGATTGCCGTACAACGGTTTGAGCCGATGCCGCTGCGTGACGATGAGAAGTTCTTCCGAAGCGCTGTTTCATTCCAATTCTCCGGAACTCTGGATGATCTGTATCTCTTCCTCCGCGATGTGCAGGCCGGGACACCTGCGCTCAAGGTGGAGCGTCTCAGTCTCACATCGGATCCCCGCGAGCCGGTGCGTGTGGCTGGGAACATGGTTCTTTCGGGGTATGCAGTGGTGCTGAAGTCGGCAGCGAAAGGGTGAGATAGACAGCATGGCACAGACGACACTTTCAACTCCTCGTCCACCCGCGGCTCGGGCCAAGGGACCGGCGATCCGGCCAGTACGGACGGCCGCCGTAGTGATAGTCCTGGCACTCGTGCTCCTGCTCGCTGCGCAGACATTCCTCAAGCCGACCCTGCCTCGCGTTGCCTCGTCGCGGGCGCTGCCACGAGCAGCCGAAACGCCGGTGGGATTCCCGGGGGCCGACCTCTCGGGCGCGGACGACAACCAGGGGCCGAAGCTTCGCCCCCTCTTCCGGTCGCTCGTGGAAAAGCCGGGCACGTCATCCGCAGGAACGGCGATCAAGCCACCCGTCCTCCCCGCACCCACCGCAGCCCCACCCGCACCCGCCACTACGGGCACGCCCGATCCGCCAGCCGTCGCCTCCGGCACCTCTCTCTCCGACCTGGTCATGCTGGGTGTCGTGGAGATCGGCCCGGACCTGAAGGCGTTGATCAAGCGCAGTTCGACGGGAGAGAGCCGATACTTCGCGAAAGGCGAGGACGCCTTCGGCTACAGAGTTGAGGAGATTAAGGCAGATCAGATCTCTCTCACTCGCGAGGGTCGAACAGAGAAACTGGCGATGGCCAATACGATCACGATCGAGGGCCCGGGCAGCGTGGCCAGCGCCGGGGCGGGCGGTATCAGTCGATTCGGGGGCGGCGGGTTCGGTGGATCCGGCGGCTTCGGCACCCCCGGTGGCTTCGGCACCCCCGGCGGTGGTCGGCAGGGGGGCGGCGGTCGACAGGGTGGCGGCAACAACGGCGGTGGCGGTGACAACAGCGGCAGTGGTGGTGGCTTC
>CAYPHP010000555.1:0-3616 GCA_964410045.1 uncultured Acidobacteriota bacterium
AGTCGCGGATCTTCTACGCCATGTCGCGCGACGGTTTGCTGCCGCCGTGGGCCGGAGCGATCCACCCGACGCGCCGCACGCCATGGATTTCCACCATTGTCGTCGGACTCTGCGTGGCTTTCTTCGGCGCGCTGATCCCCATCGGCACGCTGGGACAGTTGGTGGCCATCGGAACGCTGCTAGCCTTTGTGATCGTCTCCGCCGGGATCGTGATCCTGCGCCGCACGCGCCCCGACCTGCCGCGTCCGTTCCGTACGCCCGGCGTGCCCGCGGTGCCGATCCTGAGCGTAATCGTGGCGCTGCTGCTGATGGCGAGCCTCCCCTGGCAGACTTGGATGCGCCTGATCGCTTGGCTGGCGATTGGACTGCTGGTCTATTTCGGCTACGGGCGGAGACACAGCCTGGCGAACAACGTCAGCGGACCGCGAAAGTAACGATGTTGCTGCTGCGTCCGCCGATCTGGACCTGCAGCGTCGCGCCGCCGGTGGGCGTGGACGCCGGAACCTGCACGTTTACTTGATAGAGGCCGATGAAGCCCGGCGCGACGGCGGAGAAATGCACGGGAGCCGCGGCGCCGTTGACCAGCGCAGTCGGCGTTGCGACCGTCGTGTTGAACGGCGGCGCCGTGGCGCCGGGCCGTCCGGTGGGCAGCGCCGGATTCGTCGCGCCGAGTCCGGTGGCGAAGATCTGGATCACTGAGCCGGGCGCGGCCGGGTTGTCGATGGAGTTGGCCGAGAAGTCCTGATTGAGCACCGCGCCTTGCCCCAGTGTTCCCGGCTGCGAGGAGAAGATGCCGGGCGTTTCGGAAGCCGTCTTGATCTGAAGCGTCGGCCCGCGAACTCCGCCCGAGACTACGGCAACCGACGCGCTGTTTCCGGTCACCTCTATCGGCATCTGGAAATTGATTTGTCCAGGGGAAACGAAGAACAACGGAGCAGCGGCGTCGTTCACCAGGACTTGCGTGCCACTCAGCGTCAGGGGCAGCGGCTTGGTCGTCGCGGCGGCCGTGCCGGACGCCAGACGTGTGCCAAACAGCGAGGCGATCGAGCCGGGGCTGACCACGGCGTCGGCGGAGAAACTTGCTCCGTTCACCACGCCGTTCTGCCCCACCACCGGCGCGCCCACGGCCAGCGTGACCGGGATCACCAGCGGACTGTTGGCCGCGCCCGCAGCGGTGAGAGTAATCGATCCGCTGTACGCGCCCGCGGCGAGCGTCGCGGAGTTCACCGAAGCCATCAGCGAGCTGGGCGCCTGGCCGGTCAGCGAATTGATTGACAGCCAGGAGCCGCCCGATTGCGTTTTGGCCTCCGCGGTCCATGCCACCGTTCCGCCACCGGCGTTGGCGATGACGAATGCCTGCGCCGCCGGACTGCTGCCGGCATTGGCGGCGAAAGACAACGCCGGTGGATCGGGCGCAATCAAGGCGGCGCCGGCGGGCGCGAGAATCAGACGCACGCGGACAGTCTGTGGAGAATTCGCAGCGCCGGGGGCGACGATGACCACAACCGCCGAGTAAGCCCCAGGCGCCAAGCCGGTCGTATTCACAATGGCCGAGATGCTGGCCGATCCATTTCCCGAGGCCGGGGAAAGCACCAGCCAGTTTCCGCCGGTGATTTCGGTGATGGTCGCGGTCCAGCTCACGCCGCATTCGTTGAGGCCGTCGATCGAAAACCGTTGCGCGAGTGGATCGACGCCGGGTTGCGTGGTGAAGTTCAGCGTCGCCGGCCCCGGCAGGAATGTCGGCGCAGGACCCACTTGGAGCTGTACGGCAATGTTCTGTGGCGAGTTGCTGGCGCCTCCCGCGGCGACCTCGACTTTGCCGGAATACGCCCCGGCGGAAAGCCCAACGGTGTTCGCGCGTACCACCAGCACGGCCTCGCCCGTGGCCGACGCCGGCAGTGCGCCGAGCCACGGTCCTCCCGTGGTCGTCGAAGTCGTGGCGGTCCAGCTTAAGGCGCCGCCCGGGTTCGTAACCCCAACCGCGTGCGCGTCAGGACTCGGACATCCTTGCCGCGCCGAAAAGGAAAGGGTTGTGGAACTCAGGACGATGCTCGGCCGCACCGCCGACACTTGCAGCGTCACCGGGAAGGATGCCGGAGAGCCGGACGCGTTGGCTGCGGTCACCGTTACCCGGCCTTCGTACTGGCCGGGCGCAAGCCCGCTTATGTTGATGGTGACTCCCAGCGTCGAGGGCGCCGTGCCGGCGGCCGGCCGGATCGATAGCCAACTGCCGCCCGTCGCCGATGCCGTCCAGTTCAAGGCGCCGGTTCCGTCGTTCACGATGGTTGTGGTTTGCGGTTCAGGATTCCCGCCGCCGCTCTGCGCGGTGAACAGCATCCCGCGCGATCCCACCGACAGCACCGGGTTGGAGGCCAACACGTCGAAGAACACCTGGACCTGCGCGTTCCCCTGTGACGAAGTGAACGTGGCGACCTGCTGCACCTGGCCCACGCCGAGGTCGGTTACCGTGGCGCTGAAGGACAAGCGCGCCGGTCCGGTTCCGCTGGTGGGCGTGATCGTCAGCCAATTTCCCGGGCCGGCAACATTGCTGATGGTCACCGACCAGCTCGTTCCCGCAGCTACGGTAAGGGTGGCCGGTTGTGCGACCGGATTCCGGCCGCCTTGGGACGCTGAGAATGTCAACGTCGTGGGATTTACGGCCAAGGACTGTCCGGCCAGAGTCAGGGCGGAGAGGCAAATCACGGCGAGAACCCTCAACTGCCTCAGCATCGCGCTCATTGTATTACAGAGCCGCGGTTGACGTTCCGACCGGGCGGGCGTATCCTTGGAGTAGATTTCTACTGGGAGCATGCAGATAGAACCAGCCAACCCGAACTGTTCCCGTGCGCGGATCACTTTGGCGGCGACAGCGCTGTTACTGTTGGTTTTTGCGTCGGTCGCCCCCAGTTTCCACAGTGACCCGCAAGGGCACGACTGCGCGGTCTGCCGGCTGGCCAGTTTGCCGGGTGACCGGGCCGCCGCACCCGCTTCGGCAGTGCCGCTCCCTACAGTTGTCTGGCAGGTGACCGAGGTCGCTTGCCAGCGTGACCTGCTGGCCGCCTCCAAGTCCTGTCCGCCTCGCGCTCCTCCTGCGTAGCAACTCTCCAATCCTTTTCTGGAAATCAGTCACTTTTCGCCATCTCCGTGGGAGTGGCAGGAGATTTCGCTATGCGAGAAAACCATTTATGGAAGCCGGCAGCTGTTGGCTTTTGTCTTCTGATCTCATGCTCCTTATGCGCCCAATCAACCGGGACCCTGCAGGGCGCGGTGACCTTGAAGGACAGCAGCGAACGGGTCCACAACGCCACCATATTGATCGTGCAACTGGGGCGTTCCGAGCACAGCGATCAAAAGGGCGAGTACGAGTTCCGCCAAGTGCCGCCGGGAACGTACAAGGTGGTGGCCCGGTTGGAGAACGCCCTGACCGCCGCCGAGCAGACCGTGACGGTCGCCGCGGGGCAAACTGCCAAGGCCGATTTCCTCCTGTACCTGGCTCCCGTGAAACAGGAGATTACCGTCACCGCCACCGGCCGCGAGGAAACGGTGATCGACTCCTTTCAATCGGTGAAGTCCCTCGACAGCCAGGACCTGGCCGGCCGGACCGCGGGATCGCTGG
>CAYPHP010000556.1:0-3614 GCA_964410045.1 uncultured Acidobacteriota bacterium
GGCAGATCGCCGATGCCCTGGAGGCGGCGCACGAACGCGGCATCGTGCATCGCGATCTGAAGCCCGCCAACATCAAGATCACCCACGCGGGCGTAGTCAAGCTGCTCGACTTCGGACTGGCCAAGGCCGTGGAGGAACCGGCGGGTAACTCCAGCCTGACCATGTCACCGACCTTGTCGCTGGCCATGACCCAGGCCGGGGTGATCCTGGGCACGGCGGCCTATATGTCTCCGGAGCAGGCGCGCGGCAAGCCGGTGGACAAGCGCGCCGACATCTGGTCCTTCGGCCTGGTCTTCTACGAGATGCTCACCGGCCACCAGCCCTTTAGCGGCCTTGAGACCGTCTCCGACGCCATGGTCGCGGTGATCACCAAGGATCCCGACTGGAGCAAGATGCCCGCGGACACGCCCGCGCATGTCTCGCGTCTGCTGGAACGCTGCCTGCGCAAGGATCCCAATCTCCGTCTGCGGGACATCGGAGAGGCGCGCGTCCTGCTGGATGAAGCACCCGCCGAGGTGCAGGCCGCTACGGTCGGTGATTCCGCAATCCGCAATCCGAAATCCGCAATTGCTTTGAGCGCAGTCCTGGCCGTAGCCTTGATCGCAACCTCGATCGTCGCTTGGCGTGCCACCCGTCCTGCCCCGCCGCGTCCGCTGATTCGCCTGAGCGCCGAGGTCGGCACCGATGCGACTCTAGAGCGGGTCCGGTCCAGCGGAATGCTGGCGCTGTCGCCAGACGGCACACGTTTGGCCGTCACTTTTCGCGGGAAGGACGGGAAAGCGTTGATAGGTACGCGCCTGCTCCACCAAAGCGCGCTCACCCCGTTGCCTAACACCGAGGGGGCTACCACTCCATTCTTTTCTCCGGACGGGCAGTGGATCGGATTCTCCGCAGAGGGCAAGCTCAAGAAGATCTCGGTGGAGGGCGGGGCGGCGGTTACCATCTGCAACAACGTGCCCAACCTGCGGGGCGCAAGCTGGGGTGATGACGGCAACATCGTTTTCGCGCCGGATGCCAGCGAAGGTCTCTCGCGCGTTTCCTCCGACGGTGGCACGCCGTCGTCTCTGACCAAGCTCAAGGAGGGAGAGCGCTCCCACCGCTGGCCCCACGTCTTGCGAGGAAGCAAGGCTGTCCTGTTCACCGTCGGCGCCGCTGCTGGGACCTACGATAGCGCCAACATTGAAGTCCTGTCGATCCAGACCGGCGAGCGGAAGATCCTGCACCGCGGCGGCTTTTCCGGGCAATACCTGCCGAGCGGGCATCTCGTTTATGTGCATCAGAGTACTCTCTTCGCCGCATCCTTTGACCTGGACCGCCTGGCGCTCGCTGGCACGTCCGTGCCCATTCTGGAAGACGCCGGCAGCAACACCGTTGCCGGCGGCGACTTTGCGTTTTCCAAGACCGGCTCATTCGTCTACCTATCCGGCAACGCCACCAACACCGGTTGGGGCATCTCCTGGCTGGACAGTACCGGCAAACGCCAGGTGTTGCATGCCCCGCTCGGCCGGTACCTGACTCCGCGGATCTCGCCGGATGGCAAGCGCTTGGCTTATGCCTATGCCTCTTCTTCCGCCCAAGACGATATTTGGGTGAAGGACTTGGAGCGCAACACCCCCTCAAGGCTGACCTTCCTTAGAGGCACAAACAGCTATCCGGTGTGGACCCCGGACGGACGCAACATCGTGTTCGAATCGACCGATCCGGCAAGTCCCGGCATGTACTGGATTCCCTCAGACGGTTCGGGCGCACCGCATCGCTTAACCGATGGGAAGGTTCGCGAAGTCCCTTCGTCGATTTCACCCGATGGCAAGCGCCTGGCTTTCCTACGGTTGACCACCGGCACGCCGGACATCTGGACAGCGCCGATTGAATCGGTGAATGCGGGCGATTCCGCGAATCCCCGGCTGGGGAAGGCCGAACTTTTCCTGGGCACACCGTTTGCGGACACGGACCCGGCCTTTTCTCCCGACGGACGCTGGCTGGCTCATTCCTCCAGCGAGTCGGGAATCATGGAAGTCGTTGTGCGTCCTTTTCCCGGCCCTGGCGGGCGCTGGCAGATCTCCACCGGCGGCGGCCGATTCCCGCGATGGTCTCGCTCCGGACGCGAGCTAGTATTCGAGAGGCCTGACGGAAGCGGCGTGATGGTCGTCAGCTACACCACAAGCCGATCGGCGCAGGGCGATACCTTTACCGCGAGCACGCCAAGAATCTGGTCGGCGGTCCGCCTGATCACTACGGGCAGCAATCTTCCCAATTACGACCTGGCGCCGGACGGCAAACGCATCGCCACGTTTCTGCTCGCCGAGGATGCCGAGGGGCAGAAGCCGCTTACACACCTGGTTTTTCTGCTGAACTTCTTCGACGAGTTGCGACGCAAGACGAAATAACTACTGCGTGATCACCGCGCCGGTGCCTTGAATCTGGTAGACCGTCTTCCCAGACGTAATCTTCGAGGCGTCGAACTCTTTCTTCTGTTCTTCCGCTTCGTGCTTGGCGGCGGCGATGGCTTGTTCCTTGGTCAACTCTTTCTTGGTGAACTTGCCCTCAGCCACTGCCATCTTACCGGATGCGTCCTTGGGAAACTCGATCTCGCCGTCGTTGACCTTAATCCGCACGGCCTTCGCGCCATCGGCATCCACCAGCATCATCCAGCAACCCATCTGCTGGCAAACTTCGGTGATCTTGCCTTTCACCTGGACGGTCTTGTTGACGTACTTGTCGGGCGAACCCATGAGCTTGTCGACGGTGATGGGCTCTTTCTGGGTCAGAGGCTTGCCGAGTTTCAATTCGCCGGCCAGGGCCGGGAGGGAGAACGCGAGTAGAAGTGCGATTACGTTTTTCATGAGGTCCATTCTAAGCCAAAGCATAGCCTTGCGGAAGAGATCTGATTCTCATATAATCTGATTATCATGGAATCAAAGATCACCGCCTCCGAGGCCTCGCGCAACTTCTCCGACATCCTCAACCGGGTGAAGTACAAGGGAGAGGTGTTTGCGGTCGAGCGTAATGGCGAAGTCGTCTGCAAGATAGTTCCCGCCAAGGCCGGAAGCGCGGCATTCACTAAGAAGACCGGCACGATCGGCGACTTGGTCCGCTTTCTCAAGTACGGGCCGAAGCCCGACCCAGGCTATTGGGACGATCTGGAAGACATCATTAACAACCAACCGCCGATGCCACCTTCGCCATGGGAACGCTATTAGACGCCAGCGTCCTGATCGCGGCGGAACGGCGTCAATTGGATCTCGATGTTCTCGAACGCGACTACGAGGGAGAACACTGGGCGATGGCGGCGATCACAGTTTCCGAGATGCTGCATGGCTTGATTCGGGCGACCGAAGAGCACAGAGCCCGGCGCGAAGAGTTTATTGAGCGGCTCTTGTTTCGGTACGAAGTGGTTCCGTTCGACCTGGATGTTTCCCGTGTTCACGCCAAGATCTGGGCGCACTTATCGGAGCAAGGCCTAGGGATTGGCGCGCACGACTTGATTGTCGCCGCAACGGCCTTGCACTTCCAGGCTCGTGTGGCCACACGTGACCTGCGAAGCTTCCCGAAGATTCCGGGCCTCGAGATTCTCCACTGGTAGGCGCTACGCCCACTTGCCGTGTTCCAGCAGC
>CAYPHP010000557.1:0-3611 GCA_964410045.1 uncultured Acidobacteriota bacterium
GCCTGCGCCACATGCCCGAAGTCGGGTACGGACCCGAGGGGATCATGGCCTGCGCCATCGACCCGGAAGTGAACATGGTGGTGTCGGCGATCGTCGGCGTGGCGGGATTGCCGGCGACGTACGAAGCCGTTCGCCGCGGCCTGACCGTGGCCTTGGCCAACAAAGAGGTCCTGGTGGCCGCCGGTGGACTGGTGACCGCCACGGCGCAAGCGTCCGGCGCGCAACTTCTGCCGGTCGACAGCGAGCACAACGGCGTGCATCAGTGTCTTCGAGCCGGGCGGCGTCAGGAGGTCCGCAGGCTGATCCTGACGGCCTCCGGTGGACCCTTCCGCAATATCGGACGTCAGGAACTGGAGTCGGTTACTCCGGCCCAGGCTTTGAATCATCCGACTTGGAAGATGGGCAACCGCATCACGATTGATTCAGCCACCTTGATGAACAAGGGCTTTGAAGTGATCGAAGCCTGCTGGCTGTTTGGCTTGAAGCGCGAGCAGGTGGAAGTACTCGTTCACCCCCAATCCACCGTCCATTGTCTGGTGGAGTTCAATGACGGCTCGCTGGTGGCGCAGCTTGCGGTCGCCGACATGCGCCTGCCGATCCAGTACGCCTTGACCTACCCGGAGCGATGGGAAAGCCAGGATTTGCGGCTGGACCTGACCACGCTACGCCGCCTGGAATTCGAGCCTCCGGATCTGGAGCGCTTTCCATGTCTGGGCCTGGCATATGAGGCGATGCGGCAGGGCGGGGCACACCCCTGCATCCTGAACGCCGCGGACGAAGTTGCGGTGCAGGCTTTCCTCGAAGGGCGGTTGTCATTCCCGGGGATCGCCGGAGCCATCCGGGAAACCTTGGAGGGGGTCCAGGTCGGGTCCCTCAAGACCCTGGACGACTATCTGGAAGTGGACCGCCAAGCCCGCGCATTCACCACCAGCCTGCTGGGCCGCAAGAGTTTGGCGGTCCACTGATCTGGCACGGCATAAGACGGGAGAATTCGATATACTAGGAGTAGGTTTTTCGCATGCTTGAGAGCTTAGTAGTCAACATCCTCGCGGTAACTGTGGTTCTGGGCGTGATGATCATCTTTCACGAACTGGGCCACTTCCTGGCGGCCAAATACTTTGGGGTCCGCGTCGAACAGTTCTCTTTGGGCTTCGGTAAGCGGCTGTTCGGCGTCCAGTACGGCGACACCGACTACCGCGTCAACCTGCTGCCTTTGGGCGGTTACGTCAAGATGGCCGGCGAAGCCGTGTCCGACAGCCTGACCGGGGAGCCCTGGGAGTTTCAGTCCAAGCCTCGCTGGCAGCGCTTCATCATCGCTTTGATGGGACCGCTCTTCAATTTCATCCTGGCCATCGCCTTACTCACCGGCTTGTACATGTATCGCTATCAGAAGCTGGCCTACCAGGAAAAACCGGCGGAGATCGGATACGTCCAAGAAGGCTCTCCAGCGGCAAAGGCAGGAATTCAAGCGGGCGACCTGATTGTGCGGTTCGACGGCGGGGACAATCCCAACTGGGAGTCCGTCGACTTGCGGACCCTGTCCAGTCCCGGCCAAGCTGTGGAACTCACCTACCGCCGGGCAGGTCAGGCGTATCAAGCCACAGTGACGCCATCGGCCGAGGGTCCAAGCCGCATCGGAGTCGCCGGGTGGGCGCCGCAAATGCCGGCCATCGTCAAACGGGTGGAGCCGGACATGCCGGCGGCCCGAGCCGGAGTGCAGCCGGGCGACCTCATCACAAGAGTCGACGGCAAGGATGTCCGCTTCCGTCCGCAGATGACGGAGATGGTCCAGCAGAGCAAGGGCGCTCCCCTGAAGATCACCGTCCGGCGCGGAAGCCAGGACCTCGAGTTGACTGTCGCTGCGATGCACAAAGAGACGCCCGGCGTCGGCCTCATGTGGCGGATCGGTGTGGAGTTTCAGGAAGAGACGATCACGCGGCAACTCAGCTTCCCGGCGGCTTTCCAGGCCTCCTTGGAGACCAACCGCAAGTACGCCCTGCTCATCTTCGAGTTCGTGGGCAAGCTCTTCGAACGCAAAATGTCGCCGCGCTCGCTCGAAGGACCAATCGGCATCAGCAGACTGGCCGGGGAAGCGGCTCGACAGGGATTCCCGGAACTGGTGATGTTGATGGCCGCGATCAGTTTGAATCTGGGCATCTTCAATCTCTTCCCGATCCCGATCCTGGATGGCGGCGTAATGCTGCTGCTGGCGGTGGAAGGCATCATCCGCCGTGACATCAGCCTGGTGGTGAAGGAACGCATCGTGCAGGTTGGCTTTGTCTTCCTGGTCCTCTTCGCCGTCTACGTCACCTACATGGACATCATCAAGGCCCTGCCGGCCCGGTTCGAGAAGATGCTCCCTTAGGGCCAGGCGTCCCCCATCCAACGTCCCGATGGACTTAGAAACTCGCCTCCGGCTGGCATCAGGCGCACCGGAGGAACAGTCCCAGGTCCTCCACGATCAAACCGAGGAAGTTCTCTTCGCGCTCGTCGATAACCCCCGGTTCGAAGAACAGCAGGCCTTGGTCCTGCTGTCGCGGAAGGAACTTTCCTGGAAGGTTCTGGAGCGACTGGGCCAGCGCAACGACCTGCTGAAGAGCTACCGGATCAAGAACGCGCTGGCACGGCATCCGCATGCGCCGCGGTCCGTCAGCCTGCCGCTGATGCGGCACCTCTACTTGGCCGACCTGCTGAAGGTGTCCGCGACGCCCGGCGTGCCCGCCGACGTCCGCCGCGTGGTCGAGGAGCAGATCGCCCAGCGCGCGTCCACGCTGTCGCTGGGGGAACGGGTGAGCCTGGCCCGTCAGGGGGCCGGCCGCGTGCTGGCGGCCTTGCTGTTGGACAAGGATGCCTCGGTCGTGCGCATCGCGCTCGACAACCCGCGCCTGACCGAGGATCTGCTGGTCCGCGCGCTCTCCTTCGAAACCATGAAGCCCGAAGCCGTCGAACTGGCTGCCGCGCATCCCCGTTGGTCGACGAGCTACAGCGTCCGCACGGCGCTGCTGCGCCAGCCGCAGACGTCGCTGGCCCGGGTTCTATCGCTGGCCGAGCAGGTTCTCCTGAAGGACCTCATGGAGTTGCTCGAAGACCCCCGGATGCCCGCCGCGCGCCGTGCCTACCTCCAACGCTGGGCTGCGGCCAAGTCGAAGTCCGCGCGCTAAGGATTGATCTTCACCTTTCCGTCGTTATAATGCAGAAGAGGAGATACCCCATGTTCCGAGCCTGTCTTGCGGTGCTGATGGTGTGTGGATTGAGCCTGGCCGCTGTCGCTCAGGCGCCTGCGCAAAACAAGCAGATAACCGATCCTGCCGAGTACAACGCCTATGTCGCCGCCTTAGGCGAGCAGGCTCCTGCTAAGAAGATCCAAATGCTTGACGAGTTCCTGGCCAAGTATCCCAATACCGTCGTCAAGGAAGACGCGCTGGAGCTGAAGCTTGTGGCCCAGCAACAAGCCGGACAGCCGTTCGACGGAACGGCACGCCAGATCCTGCAGGTGAACCCGAAGAACTTCCGTGCTTTGGTGGTGCTGAGCTTCATCTTTGCGCAGACTCCGGTGAATCCGCAGGACCCGCAATTGGCGCAGAAGCTGAGCGAGGCCGAGGATCTGGCCA
>CAYPHP010000558.1:0-3610 GCA_964410045.1 uncultured Acidobacteriota bacterium
CTTTCGTCCGCGATCGCGCACGTGGTCGAGAGACATGATCAGGGCGTCGTAGAACGCCGTCCCCCCACGGGAGTCGATCTTCTCCAGGCCTTCCTTCAATTCCTCGATGTTGCTGGTGAAGTCCTTGTCCAGGAACGCCTCGTCATTGAAATTGACGATAAAGACTTCGTCCTGCGGGTTGGAGCTTTTCACGAAGACCAGGGCGGCGGCGTTTACCCGGGTACGTCTTTCGCGCATGCTGCCGCTGTTGTCCACCAGGATCCCCACGGAGACCGGCACGTCCTCGCGCTTGAAGTCCTTCAGTTTTTGCTCGATCCCGTTCTCCAGGATCTTGAAATTGTCGCGGGTCAGGTCGGGGACGAAGTTCTTGTTCTTGTCCAGGACGGTGGCGTGCAACACCACCAGTTGGGTGACCGCGCTGAAGGTGGGAGCCTGCTGAGCCGCCACCACGGCGGCGAGAATCAGCGAGACGGAGAGCAGCAGGCGTGCGGCATTATTGCGTCGGAGCATAATAGCCGGTCTTAGCGTAGACGTGCAGTGGCGGCAACCCGCGCGGCGGGTTGAGCTTGACCCGGATCTTGCGCCACTTGCCATCCCGGGACATATTCTTAGGGACGTACCCCAGGATGTACTGGTTGCGCAGCTCAATGCCGATCTTCCCCGCCACGTCCGGCAGTTCGTTCAGGTTCTCCACCGGGAACTGACGGCCTCCGGTGGTCTCCGAAACGTCCGTCAGCAACGAGGGGCCGGAGAGTTCCTCCGGCGTACGGCCGCGGGATCCGATCGGCTCGAAGATGCCGATGGCATAGATCTGCACGTCGGACTCCTTGACCAGGTTCTTGATCTCCGACTCGGTATACCGGCTATGGTTGTCGCCGCCGTCGGAGATGATCAGCAGGGCTCGCTTCTGATTCTGGGCATGGCGCATCTGGTTCAACGCCAGGTAGATGGCGTCCAGCAGCGCAGTCCGCCCGTGGGGTTGGGTGAAGTTCAGCTTGGTCTGGATCTCTTCCGGGTTGTTGGTGAAATCCATGATCAGCCGCGGCGAGTCGTTAAAGTCCACCAGGAAAAACTCATCCTGGGGATTGGCGGTGCGGAAGAACTGCATGGCCGCCGATCGGGACTTGTCGATCTTGGCCCCCATGCTCCCGCTGGCGTCGAAGACCAGGCCCATCGAGAGCGGCACATCCTCGCTGCTGAAATGGCTGACCTTCTGCTCGTCCTTGTCCTCGTAGATCTGGAAGTGCTCTTTCTCGAGGCCGGTAACCAGGCGGTTCATGGGGTCGGTGACGGTCACGTTCACCAGCACCATGCTGACGTCCACTTGGATGGGACGCTCGCGGGCCTTGAGCTGGGGCTTGGTATCGTCGCCGGCTTTCTTGGCCACCAGGTCCCCGGACTTTTGAGTGGATTGCTTGGAACTGGCAGGATTCTGGCCGGGCGCCCGCTCCGCGGCCCAGACAATCAGACAGAGCGCCGTTCCCAGCACCGCCGCTTTGCCCAGAGACTCCCGCTTCCAGCGCGAGTTCATGATCCTCGGCAACTTCCGACCTTTCTGCGGGAATCTTACCACACCGCCCGCGGGTTGGTACACCACCTCTTTTTGGCCGAAAGCCTCAGAAGTCGAGTGCGAACCCGGCCTGCACTCCTACTCGCGGCGTCCCTTCGAAGTGGCCACCGAGGACCGCAAAATCCAGACTCAGACGCTCCCGAAGGAAGAAGTGGCCGCCGGACAGGACCTGGAGCTGGCCCTTTCCGAGGCCGAAGTTCGCAGTGTGTGCGCCCGTAATTTCGATCCCCAGTTCCAGGTTGCGCCGGAATTGTCGGACCAAGGAAAGGCCTCCAGTACCGACGACGCCCCGAGCGGTCAGTCCTACGACTCCCGTCTGAGTGTTGCCGGACATGAGGATGCCGCCATTGACGCGGAGCGTAGTTCGATCCGTCAGGGACTTCTGGGCAATCCCGTTGACGTAGAAATCTGCCAATCCAGAACCTAGTTGCCGGCGGGCATTGCCGGAAGGAATCTCGACGCTCACGTTGAGCGACAGTGCAGGGAGCCGCGATCCGGCCCGTTCCAACATGAAGTTGTACTTTAGGGCCGCGTTTACATCGCCAAGTCCAAAGACGCGGCGCGGCGTGGCGCTGGGAGCGTTGAACAGGGTCAGCAGGGGCGCTTCGATCGCCAGTTCCACTCCTTTCACCAGTCCGTAGTTCAACTCGAAGCTGGCGGTGTTCTGGCGCAAGGTGGGAAACGATGAGCGCGGCAGCCAGTCGAACTCATTGCTGAACTCCAGGTGGAACTTGCGCGGCGGGGTCACATCGGCATCGTCCGTGACGAAGGGCTGCTGGGCAAGCGCCGGGGACGCCAGTAGCAATCCCAAAGCGGTAAGCACCACGGTGCGCATGATCCGCGAGTATGGTACACTGCCACTTACTAGAAGTTGCGGGGAGAATCCTGAAGGCAAAGGAAAGAAACTAGGTTGCCCGGACCGACCATCCTGGCGGTGATACCTGCGCGTTTTGGGTCTACCCGTCTCCCTGGCAAGCCTCTTCTGAAAATCGGCTCTCAGAGCATCCTGGAACGGGTGTGGCGGCAGGTAACCCGCGCGGCTTGCGTCCATCGGGTAGCCATCGCCACCGACGACCAGCGCATCTACGATGCCGCCCGGGAGTTTGGCGCGGAAGTCTTCATGACCGATCCCGCGCATCCGTCGGGTACCGATCGCGTCGCGGAAGTGGCCGCCCAGGTGGACGCCCCTATCGTGGTGAACGTCCAGGGCGACGAGCCGTTCCTCGATCCGGCGGACATCGAGCTGGCGGTGAAGCCCATGCTTGATGGAAGCGTAAGCATGAGCACGCTGAAGACGCCTTTCCGCGATCCGGCCGAAGCGGCCAATCCCAATGTGGTCAAGGTGGTCTGCGATCTTCAGGGCAATGCCCTCTACTTTTCCCGCTTGCCGATTCCCTGCGTCCGCGACAAGGCCCGCGACAATGACGAGGCCGGCGGATTGGTCTGGTTCAAGCATCTGGGACTGTACGTGTACGAGCGTGGGTTCTTGTTGCGCTACTCGGGGTTGCCGCGCGGGCCCTTGGAAGCAGCGGAAAAACTGGAACAGTTGCGCGCGCTGGAGAACGGCTATCCCATTCGCGTCGTCGAGACGGCTCACGACAGCGTAGGGATCGATACGCAGGAAGACTTGGACAAGGCCCGCACGCTGCGGGCCGCGAATGGATCATGAAGGGGATGAAGACCATGTCGAAGTACATCTTTGTAACCGGTGGTGTGCTGTCGTCTCTGGGCAAAGGCCTGGCCAGCTCGGCGATCGGATGCCTGCTGGAAGCCCGCGGGCTGCGGGTCTCGCTGCAGAAGTTCGATCCTTATCTCAACGTGGATCCCGGCACCATGAGTCCGTTCCAGCACGGCGAGGTCTACGTCACCGACGACGGGGCCGAGACCGACCTCGACCTCGGCCACTACGAGCGCTTCACCCACGCGCGTCTGACTCGCGACCACAACCTGACCACCGGCCGGATCTACGAGACGATCCTGGCCAAAGAGCGGCGCGGCGACTATCTCGGCAAGACCGTGCAGGTGATCCCGCACGTCACC
>CAYPHP010000559.1:0-3604 GCA_964410045.1 uncultured Acidobacteriota bacterium
ACGGCCGAGCTGGATCCGGGTTTGGATCACGCGCAGGATGGAGTCGCGGGTGATCAAGCCGATCACCTGGCCTTCGCTGACCACCGGCATCTGGTTGATGTCGGCGGTCTGCATCCGCTCGAGCACTGTGGTCACGGGCTCGTCGGGCGCGGCCCACAAGACTTCCTCGAGCGGGATCATCGCGGCCTGGACCGACGTCTCGCTCCAGTCCTCGCGGGGTGTGTTGTTCAGGCGATGCACGTTGATCATGCCCACGATCTGCTCGCCGCCGGTAACCAGATGACAGCGCTGCCCGGTCCGCAGCATTTCCTGGAGGTAATCTTCCAAGGACGCCTGGCGCGGCATGATGGGCACTTCCCGGCTCATGATGTCACCGGCGCGGACGCCAGCCAGCTTGTTGCGGATGGCCACGTGAGCCATGGTTTCGGTCGCCGCAGTCAGCAGGAACCAGCCGAGGAAGGCCAACCACAGTCCGCCGGCGAGGTTGCCGTTGAGCATCCGCCAGACCCCCCACAAGATCATGGCGTAAGCAAAAACCTGTCCGCCGCCGGAGGCCCACCGCGTGGCCTTGGTGTAGCTTCCGGTAATCGCCCAGACCACCGCGCGGAGCAGCCGTCCGCCATCGAGAGGGAAGCCCGGAATCAGATTGAACACTGCCAGCATCAAGTTGATCGGCGCCAGCCATCCGCACAACGCGCCGACGAATTCATGCGTGGTGAAGCCGCGTCCCCCGAGCCAGAATCCCCCCGCCAGCAGGGCGCTGGCCAGTGGTCCGGCGATGGCGATGTTGAACTCTTGCGCCGGACGTTCCGGCTCGTGGCCGATGCGGGCGACGCCGCCGAACACGAACAGCGTGATCGAGACCACGGGGATCTTGTAAGCCTGCGCCACCAGGCTGTGGCCCAGCTCGTGAAAGACCACACAGCCGAAGAACAGCAGGCTGGTGATGATCCCGGCCATCCACTCCTCGGCCGCGCTCCATTGCGGATGCTGGCCGGAGAACTGGGTGGCCAGCGAATAGGTCATCAGGGCAAAGATGATGAACCAACTGGGATGCAGATAAAGAGGAATGCCGAAAAGGGTTGCCACCCGCAGTCCGGCGCGCGCCATGCAGGGATTATGGCACAGTCTGTTTTCGAGTGCGGCCCGCTCCTACGGATGCGTCAGGACTTTGCCGAACAGCCCGCCGGAAGGCTTGCTGCCTTCCACCGCAGCCTTGCCGTTCACCAGGACCAACTCCACGCCTTCACTATATTGATGCGGCTGGGTGAACGTGGCCTTCTCGCGGACCGTCGCCGGGTCGAAGACCACCACGTCCGCGTAGAAGCCCTCCTTGAGCAACCAGCGATCCGACAGACGCAGCATTTCGGCGGGCAAACCGCTGGCCGCGCGGATGGCCTGCGGCATGGTGATCACTTGCTTGTCCAGTACGTAGTTGCGCAGCTTGCGGGTGTAGGTGCCGTAAGACCGTGGATGCGGGACGCCCTGCCCGAAGTTGTGCAGCGTGCCGTCGGACGCGGTCATCACCCAGGGCTGCTTCATGATGTGCTCGACATCGTTGTCGGACATGTTGAAGGAAACCACTCCGGCGCCGCCGCCGTCGAGCACCAGCTTGACCACGTCCACGGGCTTGCGTCCGGTCTCATTGGCGATTTGCTCGAGTGATTTGCCGGCCCATTCCGGACGCGGGCGAAACGATACCAGCACCAGCGACTTGGCGCCGCCTCGCCGCGCGATGTTGCGCTCCACCTGCTCGCGCAGCGACTCGAAGTCTTCGCGCTTCGCGCCGCGTGGATAGACCGCCGCTTCCAGGCCCGTCCCGGAGGCCGGGTAGGGATACTGGTCGGCGTAGACCCGCTGGCCGTTGCGCCGCGCTTCTTCGATCATCGCGGTGAGCTTCGGCCCGAAGCCCCACACGTCGGGTCCGAGCGCCTTCAGGTGCGAAACTTCCACAGTCAGCCCGGCCTGCTTCCCGATGTCCAGAGCTTCCTTTACCGCGTTCAGGACGCCCACGCTGTAGTTCGATTCGTCGCGGACGTGGGAGGCGTAGAAGCCGTTGTAGCGCGCGGCGATCCTGGCCAGCTCCACCACTTCATCGGTCTTGGCGAAGTTGCCCGGGGAATAGAACAATCCGGTCGAGAGGCCGATGGCGCCATCTTTCATGGCCTGCTCGACCAGCCCCTTCCTCTTCTCCAGCTCTTCCGGCGTTGGCGCGCGCTGAGCCGTGCCGAGCACCGAGCGGCGGACTGCGCCGTGTCCGACCAGCAGGGCGGCGTTCAGGCCGATGCCCTCCGTGCGCCAGCCGCCGAGCGTCTTGGCGAAGTCGAGTGGACTGCCGCCACAGTTCCCCGCGACGACGGTGGTCACGCCCTGCGTCAGGTAGGCAGTCGCATCCCGGCGCCTGGGATCGGTGAGCCCTTCCTCCATGTGGGTGTGGACATCGATCGCCCCGGGGACCACGTACTTCCCGGTGGCGTCGTAGACCTTGGCGGCCTTGGCGTTCTTCAGATCGCCGATAGCGGCGATCTTGTCACCGCGGATAGCCACGTCGGCACGCCGCGCCGCGCTGCCGCTGCCGTCCAGCACTTGCCCGCCGCGGATCAGGATGTCGTAGGTTTGGCCGGTAAGGAGGCTGGAGAAAAAGAAGAATGCTAATGATCGCAGTATCATGCCGCCATTTTACAGGGATCAGGCCAGCGGGCGGCGGGTTTGTTCCCGCCGCCCGCTGGGCCTTGGGGACTCACTCGGGCTTGTACAAGCCCCAGCCCGGGTTAGCCGGGCTCTTGTAGAGCAGCCCATGGTCACCGGCCGCCGGGTCGTTGACGACCTCTTGAATGATCGCGAACTCGTTCCAAATCACCGGACCGATCTCAGTGCCGTCTGCCGTGGACCACACTCCCCCGCCTGACGTCGCCGAGGAGGGAGCAGCAACGATCTTCACGAAGTACGTCCAATGCACGCCGCCCTCCATGGCCGACTGATGGTTGGTCAACCATGCGCCCGACCCGACGTAGGTCGCAAACCCGTAGTGCCGATCGCGTTTGCCGTCCCCGTCGCAATCTTGGTTGCTCAGCCAGGCCTCGTTCCACTTCATGTTTACAGTGACAGAACGGTATGGCCACGCCCAGTGGTTTGCGGCAGAAGGATTCGAAGCCAGATAGGCCGCGTCGTCACCATCATAGGGTGGAAAGCCGGCGGAATTGGCATAGTTGTTGAAATACGAGCCGTTGAAAAGATGGGCCTGATAGTTGGTTCCGTAGGCATCAAAGCCAGGCTTCAGCAGCGGTTGCCCGTGCGTGTACAGATAGGAGTTTGATGCATAGGTTAGGATGCCCTCTTTGATCGTGGTGCACGCGGCATTTGCCGCCGGCACAGCGCAGGCAATCATCAGAACGAGGATCAGTGCTTTTGTTTTCATTGGTTGTCTCCTTTACTTCCTTTTGCCTTCGGCGTGTGGCGACACATACGCAAACCCATGTTTGCCGGCGAACACATGGGGACCCTTGGGCGGAGCTTCGGGTTTCTTGCCCTGCTTGGCCTCAAGCTCCTTGGTCAGAGCGGGCGAAACGGACGCGAAGCCCATAACCTTGCCCCGGATCACGGT
>CAYPHP010000560.1:0-3600 GCA_964410045.1 uncultured Acidobacteriota bacterium
AAGGGCGAGACTACCCAGGCCGCCACCAAGCCCGCCGACAAGAAGGATGAGAAGAAGGAACTGCAGGGCGTCTTCGTGGTGCGCAACCAGAAAGCCGAGTTTGTGGAGGTGGCCACCGGCATCACCGGGACCACCGACATCGAAGTGCTCAGCGGCCTGAAGGAAAACGACGAGATTGTCACCGGCAGTTATCGCGTCCTGCGCACCTTGCGGCACAGTGCCAAGGTGAAGGTGGACAACAAGGCGCCCAAGAAGGAAGAAGAAAAGAGCTAACGGACCGGCGAAGCCGCCAGTCAAAGGGAAGGACATGGCCCAGATCGCAGAAATCGAATCCAACCGCCCGGCCGAAACTTCGCCCGACGGGCTGGTCATCCGTACCGAGGACCTCTGGAAGACCTACCAGATGGGCAGCACGGACATCCATGCCGTGCAGGGGGTCAGCATCGAGATCCGCCGCAACGAGTACGTGGCCATTATGGGGCCGTCCGGATCGGGCAAGTCCACGCTGATGAACCTGATCGGCTGCCTGGATACGCCCAGCCAGGGGAAGTACTGGATCAGCGGGCGCTTGGTCAGCGAAATGAACGACGACGAGCTGGCCTACATCCGCAACAAGGAAATCGGCTTCGTCTTCCAGACCTTCAACCTGCTGGCTCGCGCCACGGCCCTGCACAACGTAGAACTACCGCTGATCTACAACGGCACGCCGTCGGCGCAGCGGATCGAATCCGCCAAGCGCGCCTTGGGAATGGTGGATTTGGCCGACCGCATGCACCATAAACCCAATGAACTTTCCGGCGGCCAGCGGCAGCGTGTGGCCGTGGCTCGCGCTCTGGTCAACAACCCGTCGCTGCTCCTGGCCGACGAGCCCACCGGCAACCTGGACTCCAAGACCGGAATCGAGATCATGGGTTTGTTCGACAAGCTGCACGAGCGCGGCAACACCATCATTGTGGTCACCCACGAGCACGACATCGCCGAGTACGCGCACCGCGTGATTCAGATCCGCGACGGCAAGGTCTACAAGGACGAACCCACCGCGCGGGCCAAGCAGTAGACCCGGCGCGCCGGAACCCGGAGTTGATGCAATGTTCTTTCTGGAATCGGTCAAGCTGGCTCTCGACACCCTGCGCTCCCACAAACTTCGTTCTTTCCTGACCCTGCTGGGAGTGATCATCTCGGTGACCACGCTGATCGCGGTGGTTTCGGTGATCGAAGGGATGAACCGCTACATCGGCGAACGGATCGCCAACCTGGGCTCCAACTCCATCACCATCACTCGCTTCGGAGTCATCACCAGCGCCAAAGCATGGTTGGAAGCGCAGAAGCGCCGGGTCATCACAATTGAGGATTACGATTGGATCCGGGCCAACCTGAAGGTCGGCCAGGATGCCGCGGCCCAATCCTGGAATCGGACCGACATTAAGGCTGGGAACCAGTCCTTGCAGGAAGTGGGTGTCCGCGGTGTCACTCCCAACATGGTCAACATCGGCCAGGAGCAGGTGGACCAGGGACGCTACATCACCGAGAGCGACTTCCAACGCCGCGCCACCGTGGCCTTCATCGGCAAGGATATCGGCGACCAACTCTTTCCGGGATTGAACGCACTGGGGAAAGAGATCAACTTCAAGGGCCAAACTTTCCAGATCATCGGAATCGCTAAACCGCTCGGCTCGGTGTTCGGACAGTCCCAGGACAACTTTGTCATCATCCCTTTGACCACCCACCTGAAGATGTTCCAGTCGCGCTTTACCAGCGTTTCGATCGTGGTCCAGGCCCGGCGCATGGACCTGATGCAGGACACCGAAGACGAGGGGCGAATGCTGATGCGCGTCCGTCACCACTTGAGCTACAACGCTCCGGACGACTTCGGCATCGTGACCTCCGACACCATCATGACTCTATGGAAGAACCTCACGGGCACCATCGCTGCGGTGGCGGTGGGGGTAACCAGCATTTTCCTGGTGGTCGGCGGGATCGTGATCATGAACATCATGGTGGCCTCCGTCTCCGAGCGGACCCAGGAAATCGGTATTCGCAAATCGCTGGGAGCGCGCCGTCGGGACATTCTTCTGCAGTTCCTGGTGGAAGCCGCCACCCTGTCGACGGCTGGAGGTGTGCTCGGAGTGCTGACGGCATGGATCGGCACTCGACTCATGTCCACGTTCACGGCCATACCTTCGGCGCTGCCGCTGCCGGCGGTGATCACGGCGGTTACCGTTTCCGCGGCGGTGGGCCTTTTCTTCGGCATCTATCCTGCCAACAAGGCGGCGCGGCTCGATCCCATCGTGGCCCTACGCGCCGAATAGTTCATGGCTGCCCGCCCCCAACTTCGCGCGTCGTTCGACGAGAACCTGATGCTCGCCCTGTCCACCATCAGCGCGCACAAGATGCGCTCCGCTCTGACCATTCTCGGAGTGGTCATCGGGGTCACCTGCGTGATCGCCATCGGGGCCATCCTCAACGGGATGAACCGCAGCATCGTGGCCATGATCGAGGATCTTGGGGTCAACAACATCGCGGTGAGCCGCTACAGCGTGGGCATCAGCTTTGGCCCCCGCGCCCGTTCCGAGCGCATGCGGAAACCCATCTCCTGGACCGACATTGAAGCCATCGGCGAAAGCTGCCCCACCTGCCGGGGCGTCTCCCCCAATATCTTCCGGCGCGGAATCGACATCGCCCGCTACAAGGACCAGGAGTTCACCGACGTGGAGTTCCGCGGCGTGCTCCCGACGTTCCCGGATGTGGAGCGTGTCCCGGTGGGTGTGGGGCGCTTCTTCACCGAGGGCGAGAACGAGCATCGCGCCGACGTCGCCGTCATCGGCTACGACGTGGCCAAAACCTTTTTCCCTAACGAGAACCCGCTGGGCAAGGAAGTTCTGGCCAACGGGCATACCTTTGAGGTGATCGGGGTCTTCGAGAAGAAGAAAGGCGCGGTCTTGGGGGACAACTCCAACAACCGGAATTTTTCCGTCCCCTACCAGACCTTCCGCAAGCTCTACCCGTCGGCCACCGACCACTTCGTGGTGGTAGCCGCGCAGCCCGGGAAAGTCGACGTGGCCATGGACGAGATCCGCACCGCGCTGCGCCGCAGCCGCCGCGTGCCGCTGGGCGAACCCGACAACTTTGGCCTGGGCACGCCGACCCAGCTCATCGATCAGTTCCACCAGATCACCGGGGCCACCGCGCTGGTGATGGTGGTGATCAGCTCCATCGGTTTGCTGGTGGGCGGCGTCGGGGTGATGAACATCATGCTGGTCTCGGTGACCGAGCGGACCCGGGAAATCGGAGTACGCAAGGCCATCGGAGCGCGCCGCAGGGACATCATCCTGCAATTCCTGTTGGAAGCTGCCACGCTCACCGGGATTGGCGGTATCCTGGGAATTGTGCTCGGCTACATGATCAGCCTGCTGGTGCGCTTGCTGCAGCCCAACCTGCCGGCCGCCGTACCCCTCTGGGGAGTGTTGTTAGGCTTCTGGATGTCGGTATCCGTCGGACTTTTCTTCGGCATCTGGCCCGCGGTGAAGGCTTCGCGCCTGGACCCTGTGGAGGCGCTACGCTATGAGTAAGGTGACCATCCCGGTCTCGGCCAATTTCCAG
>CAYPHP010000561.1:0-3599 GCA_964410045.1 uncultured Acidobacteriota bacterium
GCGCTCCGGGATTCCAGCCCATGCCGGCGTTCTGGGACCAGCCGAACAGGTCGCCCGAGGGGCGATCGCGCAACATTTCCGCGCTCAGAGGAAGCGATCCAGACGGACCGGCAGCCCGTGAAGGCACGTCGAAGAGAGTGGGATCGGCTGAATCGAAGGCGTTCTGAGGCATGCCGCTATACTAGTCCAAGCCTAGAACAGAAGAGGGCGGGGTTCTGCCCCGCCCTCCCTTTGTTGCAGTTGACTCTAGAACACGACCTTCAACCCAAACTGAATCGACCGCGAACCGCTGTCGAACTGGGTGTCCTTCAGGAAGTTCGTGGTGGTCAGCGCAGCGTAAGAGGTGCTCAGCGCGTTGGCTGTGACCCCGAAGATGCTGGCCGGCGCCAGCACGTAGTTCTTCTGGTTGAAGATGTTGTACATGTCCGCGCGGAAAGAGATCTTGACCTTCTCGCGGAAGGACACGCTGCGCACGAAGGACATGTTCCATGTGTCGATCGGCTCGGACGTTTCCGTGTTGCGACCAACGTTGGTGACCGCGCCCAGTTGCGCCTGGACGTAGCGGGCGTTGGGGTTGTTGGCCACGTACCCTACGGTCCGGGCATCCGGGCAGCTCGCCAGAACGCTGGTGGCGCCGGAGGTAGCGTCGCGGCAGACCCGGGTAACGGCGGTGCCGGTGCGCGGAGTTCCGTTGGGGTTGAGGATGGCGCGATCGCCGGCGGCATCGAAGTTGCCGTTGGAATCCACGCCCGACTGCACGGTGATCGGCTGCCCGCCCTGATAGAGGTACGAGCCGGTCCATTCCCATCCCGAGGTCAGGTGCTTCAGGAATGCGCCCTTGCTGGCAACCTTGGGCACGTCGTAGATCCAGGTGAGCGCGACCTTGTGGTGAACGTCCACGGTCGACCGGCCCCACTCGTTGCGCATGTTGTCATGGTCCTCGGCGCGACGCGGATTCACGCGGCTGGTGAACAAGTCGGTGGTGGCGTTGTCCAAGGCCCGCGACAGCGTGTAGTTGAAGCGCATCTGAAGACCCTTGCTCATGCGCCGGTTCACGTCGATGGACCCGCCGTGATAAGTGCTGGAGGCGATCGGCGGGAAGTCGGTGATCACGTTCAAGAAGCCTTGAGCCGCAAAGCGGAAGTTCTGGGCCGCGGCGAACTGGGCGCGCGTCGGGGCGGTGGCTGATACTGACGCCGGAATTGCCGAAGCGCTCAGGTAAGTGGGCAGAGGCTGCCCGCCCAGGCGGAACCCGCTGATCGCGTTGCGCTGCACCTGAACTGGTAGTGACAACGCCCGCGTTCCCAGGTAGCGCACTTCGATCACGGTGTCTTTCATCAGCTCCCGCTGTACGGCTAGCGACCAGTTGAAGACCTTGGGAGAGATGTTGTCGGTCATGATGTTGGCGGTGACCGCGCGAGCCGCGGCGGTGGTCGACGGCGGAATGAAGGCCTGCTTCATCGCTCCGGAAGCCAGGAAGTTGATTCGCGAAGTGCACCAGGGCGCCGGTGCGCTGAAGGTTCCGGCGCAGGCGCTGGCCGGTGTCAGGACCGCCTGCTTCTGAGGCGGCGCCCCGTTGGTGTAGAAGTTGTAGGGCAGACCGTCGTATCCCACGCCGGCTCCGCCGCGAATCGCCCACTTCCCGTTGCCGAACGGATCCCAGGCAAAGCCGACCCGTGGCGCAAAGTTGTTCAGGTCGGTCTTCGGGACGTGGTAGATGAGCTTGCACTCGGGACAATCCGAAATGGCGTTCCGGGCGTTGGCCTTGGCGTCCCTGGGCAGGCCGAAGAACTCGTAGCGCAGACCCAGGTTGACGGTCAGCCTTGGGGTCAGCTTGAAGTCGTCTTGGATATACCAGGAGACGTTCTTGGCGTTTCCGGCGAACGAGCCGTCACCGATGCCCTGAAACGAGAAGCCGGCCAGGTCCGGAATCGCGTCGTTGATCAACGCGTTCACGGTTTGATAGCCGTACTGCCCGCGTTTGTTCGAGAGAAACTCCGATGGGGACGTGCTCCAGCGGTACTCGAATCCGGCCTTCAGCGTGTGACGGCCGAGGCCGTAGCTGATGCCGTCGGCGAGTTGATACCAGTTGGTGAAGCGGAATTGAGGAAGATTAGAGGCCGGCCCAATGGCCGCGCCCAGGTCGTTAACAAACAGCGTCGGATAGTCGGCCCCGACGCCGGCCAGCGTGCTGGTGCTCTGGAGCCGGCCGAAGGTGGCCTTGAAGTCGTTGACCATCCGCGGCGACAGGTTCCAGATGTCGTTGACCACGACGCGGCGGTTGTCCGATCCGCTGGCGGAATTGAACTGCGCTTGCGGAAACGAACCGGTCAGCGGCTGGCGGATGCGATCCTTGATGTGCCGGAAACGCACCTGATGATTCCCCTGGTTCCAGTCGGCGTTGATGATGTAGTTGTGCTCGTCGAGGAAGCTCGGGGCCACGGCAATCACGGTGCCGACCGGAATCTGGCTGGTGACGCCGGCCCGGGTGACGGGAATCGTTTGCTCGGCCGCGGGCGCGGTCGGCCATTGCGCCAGGAACCCACGGATGATGTCGTTGGCTGCCAGCGTCCGCAGCGTGGACATCCCCGCGGCGGTGGGCATTAATTCCTCAGGCGCCGAGGGTTGTAGTCCGGTAGCCTGATGCTCGTAGGCTCCAAATACAAAGAGCCGGTCCTTCAGAATCGCGCCGCCGACGCGCCCACCCAGTTTGTTGTAATCGAAGCGGCTCTTGCCGCTCTGGGCGCCAGAAGCGATCAACGCCTGTTCCTGCGACCCGGACGCATTGTACTTGCGGTTTGAGTTGTACCACCAGGCTGCGCCGTGAATGTCGTTGGTGCCGGTGCGCGTGACCACGTTGAACTGGCCGCCCGCCGCCGAACCGTATTCCGCGCTGAACTGGTTGGTGCTGACCGTGAATTCGGCTACGGCATCCTGAATTACTTCCAATGAGGAGATCGACACCTGCTGGTCGGTGTTGGTGGCGCCGTCGATGCTGAAGCTGTTCTGACGGCCGCGCAGGCCGCCCACCGAGCCTCCGTTGCCGTTGGTCCCGGCAATCTGCGAGGTGGTGTTGGGAAGGAAGATCGCCAGGTTCTGAACGGATCCAAAACCGTTGGCGGCGAACATGGTCGGCAGATCGGTCGCTTGCCGTGAGCCGAACGTGGAAATGAGCTGGGAGCTTTCGGTCTGCAGCACGTCGGCCCCGGTCTGTACTTCCACAGTGGTGCTCACGCCGGCCACCGCCAGGATGGCGCTGACTTCGACAGTCTGAGCCGCTCTGACTTCCACGTCTTCGCGGGTGTGGGTGTTGAAGCCGCTCGCTTCCACCTTGACCGTGTAGGTTCCGATCAGCAGGTTGGGAATCGAGTAACTGCCTGCGCTCGACGTCATCGTCGTAGAGACCGCGCCCGTTCCATTGTTCTTGCAGGTGACCTTGGCGTCCGGAATCACCGCGCCGCTCGCGTCGGTGACGGTGCCCCGCAATGTGCCGTCAAATCTCTGCGCCAGCACGGCCGGCGACAGCAGACACATCGCAATCGTCACAATGCAAAATGTCTTGAACCCGTGTAACCAGTGCGACTTTCGCATGTATATCT
>CAYPHP010000562.1:0-3590 GCA_964410045.1 uncultured Acidobacteriota bacterium
AGCCTCGATCAGTTCATCGCGACGATGCGCGCGCTTGCGCTCGCCGCGAAGAACGGCGATACGGCGCGCTTCACAGGAGCTCCGATGCTCGCGTCGCGCCGCCGTCTCGACGAGACGCAGGCCGCGCGCAAACCGGTACTCAAGTGGGATTTTTCCACGCCGGGCCGCGCGGAAGCGGCGGAGTAGCAATTGCAAAAGCGAGGGCGCGATGACTTTTTGCGGTCATCGCGCCCTCCAGACTCAGCAATAAGGGTTTGCGAGGCTGTTACGGCTCGCTGCGCTTGCCGCCCGCATTGGGATCGCGAACGGGCTCTTTCTTGAATTCGCCCTGATCCTTATCCTTCTGCGGATCCTGCTGCTGGCCACCCTGCTGATTGCGCTGCTGATCGCGCTTCAGACGCTCCTGCTCACGCTGAGCTTGAGTCTGGTCGCGATCATTGGGGTTCTGGTTCTGGGTCATACATATACTCCCTTGCTGCATAACTGACGCGCTGTCGCTCGGCACGGCATCATCGCGCCCGGACAGACGCATTTGAAACGCGCTCGCCGCGCGACGTGTTCCGAGCGCGGCCGCAAGGAATTTTCGAGTTCATCTGTAGACGAACGATCGGCCACGCTTGGAAGCGTGAGCGATGACATGAACATATGTTCACAAAGCTTCAGCGGAACACCCATGCGACGGAAGCGTTTTTCTAATGCGTTCAAATCGTGAAGCCCTCAAAAGCTTCACAACAATGAAAGGGAGAAACGCGTGATCAAGCGCATCGCAATGATACTGGGTCTTGTGATCGTCGGCGCAACGGCGGCGGGTTGTGTCGTCGCACCCGATCATCACCGCGGACGTCCAGGCTATTATGACAACGAGTACCGCCGCGACCGCGATCGGGACCGTGACCGTTATGAGCGATATGACGACCGCCACGATCGCGATCATTGGCGGAACGACCGCCGCGACCGCTGGTAGCCCCGCTCAGTTGATCTTGGTCTTGAGGTCCTGAATCGAGCGCTCGATGAAAGCGGCGGCGCGCGGCGCGTCGATGCCCTCTTTCATCAGCCGGCGGGCGGCGCCAACAGCCACATCGGCGGCGATGCCGCGCACTTCGGCGATGGCGTTCGCTTCGGCCTGCGCGATCTTGTCCTGCGCCATTTTCGTCCGGCGCTTGAGCTGCTCGTCGAGCGCGGCGCGGGTTTCCGCCGCGATGCGTTCGGCTTCCGCCTTGGCCTGCGCGACGATCTCTTTCGTTTCTTTTTCGGCTTCGCGCTGACGGCGCTGATAATTGGCGAGCAGCGCCTGCGCCTCCTCGCGCAGTTTCTGCGCATCGGCGAGTTCCTTTGCGATGGCGGCGGAGCGCGCGTCGAGGGATTTGGCGATGGTCCCGGGCAGCTTCAGCGCGAGCAGGATCGCGACGAAGATGACGAACGAGATGGCAACCCAGAAGGTAGGGTCCTGAAGAAAGGCCATGATCTAGCGTCCTTTCAATTCGGCGTCGACGGCCGCCGCGACGGCGGACGGATTGGCGCCTTCGCCCATCAAATGAGTAAGGATGAGGCCGGTGACTTCGGTGGCGACGCTCTTGACGTTGACGAGCGCCGCGTTCTTGGTGGCGGCGATCTGCGACTCGGCGGCCTCGATCTGGAGGGTGAGCTTCGCGTCGAGCTCTTTTTTCAGCCGGTCGGACTCGGCCGTCAGCTTGTCGCGCGTTTCATTGGCAATGGTTTGGGCCTTCGCGCGCGCCTGTTCGAGCGCGGTTTCATAAGCTGTCAGCGCGGCGTCGGCTTCCGCCTTCAGCGATGCGGCCTTGTCGAGATCGTCGGCGATCTTGTCGCGGCGTCCCTCGATGACGCCGCCGACGCGCGGCAGCGCGACCTTCGCCATCACGACATAGAGCACGATGAAGCTGAGCGCGAGCCAGATCAGCTGGGGCGCGAAGTCGTGGACGTTGAGCTGCGGCATGGCCCCGAGCATCTGGGACCGCAGTGGATCCGCCGCCGCTTCGAATTGCTGGCGGAGTGGTTTCCACCGAATCCCGGCCAGCAACTCTTTCGATCGTGACGGTTCCGCTGCCGCGAACGTCCTCCGGCGGTTATACTTAGCTCGATGCGTTGGCTCAAACGGATCGTCCTGGGGTTTGTGGCTTTAGTCCTTTGTGCGGTGATCGCGATCGGCATCATGATGAAGTTCTTCGGGCTGCGGGTGCAGATGGCCGGCAGCGGGATGCAGCCGATCTTCGACTTCTACCGTCCCGAAGACCACTACCGGGAGCTCGAGCGCCAGCGGGCTTCCCAACCGCGGGCGGAACCGAAAGCGTCAAGTGAAACGGCTCCGAAGGCGGAAACGGCTCCCGCGGCGACTCCGTCGCCGGCCGCAGCGCCAGCCGCCTACTGGACCGACTTCCGAGGTCCGCGCCGCGACGGCCTGTATACCGAGACACCCATCCTTACCGAATGGCCCAAGGAAGGTCTGCCGGCGTTGTGGAAGCAGCCGGTCGGAGGAGGCTACGCATCCTTCGTGGTCGCCCAGGGGCTGGCTTTTACCATTGAGCAGCGGCGTCATCAGGAAGTCGCCGCGGCCTATGAAATCGACACCGGACGCGAAATCTGGAACAACGCCTGGGACGCCCAGTTCCACGAATCGATGGGCGGTGACGGCCCTCGTGCCACTCCTACTTGGGACAACGGACGCCTCTACGTGCTGGGCGCCACTGGAGAGTTCCGGTGCCTGGAAGCGAAGACCGGGAAGAAGCTCTGGGGCAAGAACATCCTCACCGACAACGGCGCCGCCAACATTACCTGGGGCATGTCGGCCTCCCCGCTGGTTGTGGACGACAAGGTGATCGTGCTGCCGGGGGGATCGGCCGGCAAGTCGGTGGTCGCCTACAACAAACTTACCGGAGATCCGGTGTGGACGTCACAGAACGACCGGCAGGCTTACACCTCGCCCATGCTGGTGACGCTCGCGGGAAAGAGGCAGGTCCTGGTAGTCAGCGCTGTCCGGGCGATGGGATTGAATCCCGAGGACGGAGCGCTGCTTTGGGAGTATCCCTGGGTCACGGAGTACGACGTGAACAGCTCCCAGCCGCTGCTTCTCGGCGGCAACCGCTTTCTGCTTTCCGCCGGATACGACCATGGCGCCGCGGTGGTGGAGATCGGCGAGACCGACGGCAAACTGGCGGCCCGGCAAATCTGGAAGAACAACCGCATGAAGGCGCGCTTCAACAGTCCGGTCTACCACCAGGGCCATGTGTACGGTTTGGATGAAGGAATCCTGTCTTGTGTCGACGCCGCCACGGGCGAGCTAAAATGGAAAGGCGGGCGATACGGATATGGCCAGGTGCTGCTGGCCGAGGGCCATCTGATCGTGTTGACCGAATCCGGCGATTTGGTGTTGGTGCGCGCCACTCCGGAAAAACTGGCCGAGGTGGCCACCTTCCCCGCGCTGGAAGGCAAGACTTGGAACGTTCCGGCCATCGCGGGCGGCCGGTTGCTGGTCCGCAACAGTACGCAGATGGCGGCCTTCCGGTTGAACTGACGAGGGCACCATGCTTCTCTTGAGCGCTACGCAGGAAGCGCTGCGCGCGCTGCGCCGCAAC
>CAYPHP010000563.1:0-3582 GCA_964410045.1 uncultured Acidobacteriota bacterium
CATCGACACGCAGGACTTCACCGCGTTGAAAGACGAGTTGGGCGATCTGTTGCTTCAAGTGGTCTTCTTCTCGCAAATGGCCGCAGAGGCGGGGCACTTCACGATTGATGAAGTGGCGGAGGCGATCCACACCAAGCTGGTCCGCCGGCATCCCCATGTCTTTGGCGACAAAACGCTGGAGACGCCGGGCCAGGTGAAGAAGCAATGGAGCGAAATCAAGGAGGAGGAGCGCCGTCAATCCGCGGAAAGCAATGGTCAAAAGTACCAGCCGCGAAAGTCGATTCTCGACGGTGTTTCCAAGGCGCAGCCCGCGCTGATGGAAGCCTTCCAACTGACCGACCGCGCCGCCTTCGTGGGATTCGATTGGCCGAATGTGGACGGCATCGTGGCCAAGATGGAAGAGGAGCTCGAGGAACTGCGGCAGGCGCGTCAGACCGGCGGCATTGAAGACGAGGTCGGCGACCTGCTGTTTACTGCCGTGAACCTGGCGCGCGGATTCGGCCTGGAGCCGGAAACCGTGCTACGCAAGGCCAATCGCAAGTTCCGCGAGCGCTTCACCTGGATGGAAGCGCGGCTGGCGGAACGCGACCGGAAGCCGTCCGACGCTACGCTGGAGGAAATGGAGGAGCTTTGGCAGCAGTCGAAGCAGGTCCGTCGCTAGCCGCAGCGCTAGAGCTGCGGGCCTGCACCACGCTGGACGACTTCCGCCAGTGCGTCGGCCTGCAAAAGGCGATCTGGAATTACGCCGAGGAAGATCTGCTGCCGGTGCGCCTGTTCGTCACCGGCGGCAAGATCGGCGGGCAGGTCTTCGGCGCCTTTGACGGCTCCAACCGCATGGCAGCGTTTTGCTTTGCGATTCCGGGTATTCGCAACGGCCAGAGCTATCTGCATTCGCACATCCTGGGCGTGCTGCCCGAGTATCGCGACCAGCACCTCGGCCGGCGGCTGAAACTGATGCAGCGCGAGGACGCTTTGCAGCGCGGCATTCGGCTGATCGAGTGGACCTTCGATCCGCTGGAATTGAAGAACGCGTTCTTCAACATCGAGCGTCTGGGCGCGATCATGCGGCGCTACGTGCCCGACCAGTACGGCGTAAGCAGCTCGACGCTCCATGCCGGATTGCCCACCGACCGCTTGGTGGCGGAATGGTGGCTGGACGGGGATCGCCGGGCGGCGGATCGCTCGTCAGCCATACGGCTGCCCGTGCCCGCGAACATCGGCGAAATCAGGAAGCGCGACCGGGCGCAAGCGCTCGCGGTCCAGGCCCGCGTGCGCCAGCAGTGCACGGAACGGTTTCGCGAGGGCTGGATCATTACCGGATTCGAGCGCGGTGAAACGGAAAGCGCCTACCTGCTGGAGAAACGCGAGGGACCCACACTGTGAGCTGGAAGATTGACCGCATTGTGCTTCGAGAGCTTCGACTGCCGCTGATCGCTCCCTTTGAGACCAGCTTCGGCGCGACCGCCGAGCGCCACATCCTGCTGGTGGAGGTCAATAGTGACGGGCTGTCCGGATGGGGCGAAGTCACCGCCGGCGAGAACCCGTTCTTCAACGAGGAAGATACGGAGACGTGCTGGCACATCATCCGCGCGCACGTTGCGCCGCGGGTGCTGGGTGTGGCGATCGATTCCGCGGCGGACGTGCGCCAGCGAACCCGGCACATCCGCGGCCACAACATGGCTTGCGGCGGCGTCGAGACCGCGTGCTGGGAATTGGAGGCGCGCCGCGCCGGACTGCCGCTGTGGAAGCATCTCGGAGGCACCTATCCGGAGATCGCTTGCGGTGTTTCCCTCGGCATCAAGAAGACCGTCGAAGAGTTGGTCGAGACGGTGGCCAAGGAGGTCGCCGCCGGATACCAGCGCATCAAGGTGAAGATCAAGCCGGGCTGGGATCTAAAGCCGCTGGCGGCGATCCGCGAGCGCTTCCCGGGCATCCGCCTGATGGCGGACGCCAACTCAGCCTACACTCTGGCCGACATCGAGCATCTGAAGAAGCTCGACGACTTCTACCTGATGATGATGGAGCAGCCGCTGCAGTATTACGACTTCGTGGATCACGCCAAGCTCCAGGAAAAACTGCAGACGCCGATTTGCCTGGATGAATGCATCCGCAACGCGCACGTAGCCGAGCAGGCCATCCGACTCGGAGCGGCGCGGATCATCAACATCAAGCTGGGACGCGTAGGCGGGTTCGCCGAAGCGCGGCGGGTCCACGACGTGGCGCAAGCCGCCGGCGTGCCCGTCTGGTGCGGAGGAATGCTGGAGAGCGGCGTCGGGCGCGCTCACAACATTGCGCTTTCAACCTTGGCCAACTTCGTGCTGCCCGGCGACGTCTCCGCCAGCAAGCGCTACTGGCATCGCGACATCATCACGCCGCCCGTCGAGGTCACCCCGCGCGGGTCCATCGTGGTCAGCGACAAGCCGGGCCTGGGCTTCGACCTGGACCACGATTTCATCCGCACGGTCACCGTGCGCCGCGAGGAACTCCCCTGAAGACCGCGAAGCTTGTCGTCTTGCTGGCGGTGATGACCCTGATCTGGTCGGGCAACTTCATCATCGGCAAGATCGCTCTGCGCGAATTCCCCGCGCTGTCGCTGACCACGCTGCGCGTGGTCCTCTCGGCGCTGATCCTGTGGCCGGTGTTCCTGGCGCGCATGCCCCCGGGGGAAGGGGCGCGGTTGTGGCAGGAACGCAAACGGCTGTTGTGGCTGGCGGTCTTCGGAGTCACCCTGAACCAGTTCTTCTTCGTGACCGGGTTGAAGAACACCAGCGTGGCGCACGCATCCATCGTGGTATCGCTGACGCCGGTGATGGTGCTGATCGTGGCCCGCCTGCACGGACTCGAGCGGTTCACAGTGCTCAAGGTGGTCGGGTTGTGCATCTGTATGGTGGGGGTGACGCTGCTGACCGCGGCGCGGCACCCACAGACGGTGGGCACTCCAGCCAATATCTTGGGCGATGCGGCGGTAGCCTCGAGTTCACTGTGTTTCGCGTACTTCGCGGTGATGGGCAAAGAGATCATCTCGCGGTTCAACTCGGTCACCCTGAATACGGTTACCTTCACCATCGGCGCGCTGACGCTGTTGCCGGCGGCCGCGCCGGAAATCTGGCGCGGCGGATTGGCGGGTCACAGTCTGCAAGCGTGGCTGGCGCTCGCGTACATGGCGGTGTGCGCGTCGGTGATCGGGTATTTGATCTTCTATTGGGCGCTGAGCCAGATCGCGGCCACCAGAGTCACTGCGCTCTCCTACATCCAGCCAGTGCTGGTAGCGGTGATGGGGTTTTTCTGGCTGGGTGAGCGCCTGACGATGCCGGAAGTCGCCGGCGCCGCGGTGATCCTCGCCGGCGTGGCTATGACAGAGCGGGGATAGGGTGGGTCTTCACCACAAAGGCACGAGGGCACGAAGAAAGTCACGGCCAGAGGGCAGGCACGGAGGCCTGCCCCTACAGGTCGGGTCTGGTAGGGGCGGGGCTCCGTCCCCGCCCTCCGTCCGCTTAGGACAGGCTGGACAGCCTGTCCTACGGAAGCCAGACGAACAGACCATCGTTGCCGCTGGCCACGTAAAGACTGCCGCTAGGACCA
>CAYPHP010000564.1:0-3582 GCA_964410045.1 uncultured Acidobacteriota bacterium
GGATGGTCCGTCAGATAGCTCTTGTCCGTGCGCTTCTTGGCTGCGTCGGTCCGGAGGAGGACAATGTCCAGCGGCTTGATCCGATAGCCGCCCAGCTTGCTTTCGGCCGCTTCCAGGTCGGCGGGCGTGATCTCGTCGCCCGGCTGCTTGTGCGTGAGATCGAGGACCACGCCGTCGCCGTAGCAGTACTCGATGGGAATGCCTTCGGCGCGCGGCGCGTCGGGCTTGACGTGCCCCCAGGAATCGATGTGCGTGCCGATGTGGTCGCCGGTGACGATCATGCAGTGATTGGTGATCTCGTCGACGCCGTACTGATCCGTGCCGACGCTCTTGGCCATCTCCCGGTGGCTTTCCATCTCCACGATCACGGGCTTGGCGACGTTGGGATAGGTCATCATCCCACGGTAGACTTCCATGCTCAGGTCGATGAGCCGGACTCCCATAGAAGGTCCTCTCCTTTACTTTCCGAGCCAGCCGCCATCGACGAAGATGGATTGCCCGGTGAGGTAGCTGGCCTCCACGGAGCCGATTTCGCGGGGCTGGCCGGCGCGGCCCAGCGAAATCTGGGCCAGCACCACGGGGAGGATGTCGGGACTCTTCATCACCCACTCGGTCATCGGCGTGTCGATCAGTCCGGGATGCACGCAATTCACACGGATGCCAAGCGGCGTCATCTCCGCGGACATGTTTCGCGTCAGGGCCTCGATGGCCAGCTTGGCTGGCGCGTAGTGCGTACGCCCCGGAAGCACCTTCCCGGCCTGGATGGATCCGATGTTGACGATGCTGGCCTTTCGGCCGGCGGCGGTCACCCGCCGGCAAAACACCTGCGAACAGAGCCACTCGCCCCGCAGGTTCACGTCGGTCAGCCGGGTCCATTGCTCGTCGGTGAGCTCGAGGAAAGGCACGATGGTTTCGATTCCGGCGTTGTTCACCAGGATGTCGATGGGGCCCAGCTTGTTCCAGACCTGCTCGACCATGGTCTCGACGTCCGCACGTATTGCAACATCGGCCTTGACGGCCACTGCGCGGCGGCCCTGACCACGCACCCACGCGGCGACTTCTTCCGCGGGCTCCAGGGCGACATCGTTGACCGCTACGTCCGCGCCTTCGTCCGCGAACACCTCAGCGATACCACGGCCGATGCCTCGTCCGGCGCCGGTGATCAACGCGACCTTGCCTTTGAGTTTCACTTGGCCTCTTTCTCTGGGAGCGCGAACACATAGTATCCCTGCGCTTCAGGTTTGCCGGGCTCCCAAGCCATCGATTCCGCGCCGATGTTATCGAACACCCGGCCCGTTCGCGCCGTGAATGCAACGTACTGCCGTCCGCCGACCTCGTACACCGCCGGAATCCCCTCGGGGTTTGATTCCAGTTTGCGCTCCCACAAGACCTTCCCAGTGTCCTTGTCGTAGGCTCGGACGGTTCGATCCGACCAGGTACCGATGAAGATCAGCCCACCCGCGGTCACGACGACACCATTGCGAGTCGGATGATAGCTGCCGGTATTGGCAATCCCTTTTTCCGCCAGCGAAGTGACCACGCCGAGCGGAACCTGCCACTTGATCGTCCCCTGGTTCAGATCGTAAGCCGTCAGTTGCGACCACGGCGGACCGATTGCCGGAAGTCCATTGTTGGCGTTCAAGGTTCCGTAAGGAGTGTAGTACCGCACTGGCGCGCCGGGCGCGGATGGGGCAGGCGCACTGGGCCGTTCCGAGGGATCCGGCCCAGCGGCGGCCGGATTGTTCAAGTACGCGATGATCGCGTCCAAGGCCGGCGTCGCGACCATCGATTCCGAGAAGCCGGGCATCTGGCCATGTCCGAAGCGAACCAGCGCGCGGAACTTGTCGGCGCCCATTTCTTTTGGGGGCACCGTGCCTCGGCGATCCGCACCGTGACACGTGCCGCAGTGCTGTTGGTAATACGCGCGGCCCTGCTGCTCCGGTGACCCGCTTGGCGTACGCCGCTGCTGCGGATTGCGCAGCGAGAGGATATGCATGGTCGGGGCATCGCCGGACCGCACGTAGAGCCACCCGGTCTGCGGATCGGCGGCCACGCCGCCCCAGTTGGTGCCGCCCAGCTCGCCGGGCATGTTGATGGTGTTGCGCATCGCCGGCGGCGTGAACAGGCCTTCATTGCGCGCATTACGCAGAATCCCCCGCAGGCGCTGCTTCTCATCGGCGTCGACGTAGGGGTTGACGTCTTCCACGGTGAATCGCTGGCGCGTATACGGCGGTGGTTTCGTGGGAAAGGGCTGGGTCGGGAACGCTTCCTCCCCCGGAACGTCGCTCCTGGGAACGCGCCTTTCCACGATCGGCCACAACGGCTCCCCGGTCACCCGGTTGAATACGTAGACAAAGCCGAACTTCGTCGCTTGGGCCACAATATCCACCGGCTTGCCGTTATGGCGCACCGTCAGCAGCTTGGGCGCGGTGGCCAGATCGTAGTCCCAAAGGTCGTGATGAACGGTTTGGAAATGCCAGAGCCGCTTGCCGGTGCGTGCGTCCAACGCCAGCAGACAATTGCCGAACAAGTTGCTACCTTTGCGGTCCGCGCCATAGAAGTCGTAAGTGGGAGAACCCAGCGGGAAGTAGGCGATCCCTCGCTGCTCGTCGATGGAGATTTCGCCCCAGGCGTTGGCGCCGCCGGCGTACTTCCAGGCGTCCTTGGGCCAGGTCTCGTAGCCGTACTCGCCGGGCCGGGGAATCGTATGGAAGGTCCACACCAATTTTCCGGTGAGCACGTCGAAGGCGCGCAGGTCGCCGGGCGCAGAGTCGTAGCCCTCCCCGGGCGCCGATCCCAGAATGATCAGCCTCTCAAAGACGCGTCCCGGCGTCCCGGTCTGGATGTTGCGGGCGCGGGGGATGCCCTCGCGCAGATCCACACGACCGTCCTTTCCGAAGGTAGTGACCGTCCGCCCGGTGCGGGCGTCGATCTGCTGCAGAAAGCTGCTGGCCGAGAAGATCAGACGCCGGTCCGAGCGGTCCGGACTCTCCCAGTAGTTGATCCCGCGATCGGTGGGATTACCCTCGACCGGATGTGTCCAAATCTCCTTGCCCGTGACGGCGTCGAGCGCGACGATGGCGCGGTCCTTTCCCAGCACGTACATCACGTTGTCGACGATCAGGGGATTGAAGCCGAATCGCCCTGTCGAGCCGGGTACCGGGTAGGACCACGCCAGCTCCAGCCGGCCGACGTTGGACTTGTTGATCTGGGTGAGCGCGGAGTACTGCATCGAATCGGCGGAGCCGCCGTAGTCGCTCCACGTCGTGTAGCGCTTCTTCGGGGAATCCGCGCCGGGAGCAAGTGACACCAGGAGCAACGACGCCAGGACCGCGGCGCGAAGGATCATGGCCGCGTCTCCGGCAGCGCAAACACGTAGTATCCCTGGGCGCCCGGCTTGGCCGCCTTCCAGGCGATCCCGTTGTAGTTGCGATTGGACCCGGCAAAGAAGGCCACGTACTGGCGTCCGCCAACCTCGTAGACCGCGGGGATTCCGTCGGGATTGGCGTCGAGTTCCGCCTCCCACAACACCTGGCCGTTGTCTTTGTCGTAGGCGCGGACCATCCGGTCGGACGCAGTTCC
>CAYPHP010000565.1:0-3580 GCA_964410045.1 uncultured Acidobacteriota bacterium
CGGCGCAGATGTTGCAACAGAAACAGATGCTGGAGCAGGCGTCCTGGTCGAACCCCGCGCTGAAGGATTTCCTCGACGACAGCGAGGAGCCCGGCGTGGCCGTGACCATGCTGGATCTGGTGGAAACGTTCACCAAGGTCCTGGAGCGGGTCCGCAAACGGCCGCAGCTCGACATCACCACCGAAGAAATCACCGTGGAACAGATGATCGAGCGGGTCCGCGACAAGCTGGCGGAGGCCCGCGGCGCGATGAATCTGGCCGAGCTGTTCGCCGTGTTTGCCACACGGCGCGCAGTGATCACGTTGTTCCTGGCGATATTGGAAATGGCCCGCCTGCACAGCATCGTCTTGCGCCAGGAGGAGACCTTTGGCGAAATCCTCCTGAAGAAAGGGCGCAAGTTCGACGCCCTGTTTGTTCCCGGCGCGTTGGCCGAGGCCATGGCGGCGCTGGAAGAAAGGCCTGAGGACGAGCCGCAGCCGGAATCCCTGGAAGACTTGAAGGATTGATGAGCCTGAAAGCTGAAATCGAAGCTCTGATTTACGTCGCCGATGAGCCGGTGACCCTGGCGCAAATGATCACCGTGCTGTCGGCACCGGAGGCCGGCGATGCGGACGCGCCGCCCGCTCTTGATCCCAACGAAGTCCAGACGGCGCTCGACGAACTGATCGCCGAGTACCGCTCCGACGCTCGCGGCCTGGAGATCAAAGAAGTGGCCGGCGGCTACAAGCTGGCCACCAAACCGCAGCATCACGAAGTGATCCGGCGCTTCATCAAGCAGCTCAAGCCGCCGATGAAGCTCTCGTTGCCGGCGCTCGAGACGCTGGCGGTGATCGCTTATCGCCAGCCGTGCACGCTTCCGGAAATCCAGGAAGTCCGCGGCGTGAATGCCGGAGGCGTGCTCAAGACCTTGCTGGATAAACGGCTGATCACCACAGCCGGGCGCAAAGCGGTGATCGGGCGTCCGATTCTCTACCGCACCACAAAGGAATTCCTGATGCAGTTTGGGCTCAAAGACATTTCTGAGCTGCCCAGTCTGAAGGAATTCGAAGAACTGGCCCGCGCAGCGGCCACCGTGACCGTCGAGGAGCCGGCTCCGCCAATGGCTGAACCCACCACACCCACCAATGTCTGAGGAACGCCTCCAAAAGATTCTGTCGCGTGCCGGCATCGCCTCGCGCCGCAAGGCGGAGGAGATGATCCTGGCCGGACGGGTCACCGTGAACGGCCAGCATGTGCGCGAGATGGGCATCAAGGCCGACCTCGACCGCGACCACATTAAGGTGGACGGCAAACTGGTCCGCCCGGCCAAACACACCATTTACCTGGCCCTTAACAAACCGCGCGGTTACGTCACCACGATGTCCGACCCGGAAGGACGCCCCAAAGTCGTGGACCTAATCCGCGGCGTCCGCGAGCGCGTCTATCCCGTAGGACGCCTGGATTACCACTCCGAAGGTCTGCTCCTGCTGACCAATGACGGCGACTTCGCCAATCTGCTGATGAAAGCCGGCCCGCAGATCCCCAAGACGTATTGGGTGAAGGTCAGCGGCAAGCCGGACGAGGCGGGTCTGGAGAAGCTGCGCAACGGCATCCGCATGGACGGCCGGATGACCGCGCCGGCGCGCATCCGTCCAATTAAGGAAGCCGAGAATCCGTGGTACGAAGTGATCCTGATCGAAGGGCGGCAGAACCAGATCCGGCGCATGTTTGACAGCATCGGCCATCACGTGGAGAAGCTCAAGCGCGTGAAGATCGGTTTTCTGGAGTTGGGCCGTCTGGCGCCGGGAGAGTTCCGCCGCCTGACGCCGAACGAAGTGGAACGCTTCAAGCGGATGCAACCGCGCAAGGCCGCCGCCAATCCCGCATGGACGAAATCCAAGACATCCTGAAGAACTGTCGAACGATTGCCGTGGTGGGCCTTTCCAGCAAGCATCACCGGCCCAGTTACGGCGTCTCCGAGTACATGAAAAAGGTGGGCTACCGGATCATTCCGGTGAATCCCGTCGAGAAAGAAGTGCTCGGAGAAAAGGCTTACGCGCGCCTGGAAGACGTTCCGGAGCCGATTGATATGGTGAACATCTTCCGCCGCTCGGAATTCGTTCCCGAACTCGTCGAGTCCGCAATCCGTCTGGGAGCCAAGGCGGTGTGGATGCAGGAGGGCGTGGTGCATCCGCAAGCCGCGGAGCGCGCCCGCGCCGCCGGACTGAAAGTGGTCATGGACCGGTGCTTGTTGAAGGAGCATCGCAAGCTCAGGCTGTAGACGGTCGCTAGGCCGGCGGAAGGGGATAGCGATACTCGCCGCGGAAGACGCGGGCAAATTCTTCGATCAATTGGCCGTGGATCAGGCCGTTGGAGGCGGCGACGGTCTCGCTCTTCAGGCCGTAGGGTTGGCCGTGCATATCGGTGACGCGCGCGCCGGCTTCCTCTGCGATCAGCCAGCCGGCCGCGGTATCCCAAGGACTCAACATGAACTCCCAAAAGCTTTCCAGCCGCCCGCAGGCGACGTAGCAGAGATCCAGCGCGGCCGACCCCGGCCGGCGCACGCCGTGGCTGGTCATGGTCAGTTGGTAATAGAAATGGATGTTCGAGTTTTGATGCCGCTTGCGGCTGGGGAAGCCGGTGGCCATCAGGCTTTCCGACAACGCTGAGACCGCCGAGACGCGGATGGGCCGCTGGTTCAAGAATGCGCCTCCGCCGCGCTCCGCAGTGAACAACTCGGCGCGGGTGGGATCGTAGACCACACCGGCGATGATCTTGCCTTCGTGCTCCACGGCCATGGAGACGCAAAACTGCGGGAAGCTATGAGCGAAGTTGGTGGTCCCGTCGAGCGGATCGATGTACCAGCGATAAGGCGAGGCCGTTTCCCGTCCGCCGCCTTCTTCGGCCACGATTGCGTGGTCGGGAAAGCGGGCTTTCAATCGCTCGATGATGAAGGCTTCGCTGGCGCGGTCGGCTTCGGTGACCACGTCCACGTCGCCTTTCCCGGCCTTGTACTCTACCCGCACGCGCTTCTCGTAGTAGCGCAACAGGAGCGCGCCGGCCTCGCGGGCCACATCCCCAGCCCATTCCACGTAGCCGTTCATGCTTCGCTGAGGTACAGAATGTCTCTCTTGAAGATAAACAGGTTGGGCTCGCCCTCGCGGGTCAAGCGGATGAAGCGCTGATCGTAATACTCGATCACTCCGCGGAACACTTCCCCGTTGCGGACCTTCACGGACACCGGCACATTGCCTTCGATCAGGCGGCGCAGATAAGCGACTTCCTGCTGCGTATTCGCTTTGGGCGCCGGCGGGGCCGCCGCATGCACCGGCTCCGACTCTTCGTCGTCGTCCAGGAACTCGTCTTGTTGCTCGCGTTCTTCTTCGAACATTTCTACTCTCCCACCAGCACTCGATATTGGCGCAGGAAAATGCCCCGCCGGTGAGCCGGAACCAGCGGGACCTGAAGCATGGCGTCCATTTCCCATTGTTCCAGCCCGATGGCTACGGAGCGCGCCTTACCCTGGAGCAGGGTCACGGCCCAGCGCCCGCCTTCCTGCCGCTCCACTTCCACTTCTACTTCTCGATTGAGCGTCCCCGTT
>CAYPHP010000566.1:0-3569 GCA_964410045.1 uncultured Acidobacteriota bacterium
AGACGGAGTGCGGCGCGGAGATATAGCTGTGTTGGAGGAGCAGCACCAACGCGTCACGGTTGATCTCCGGCTGAAAGCCGGGATGAGCGCGCAGCGCCTTCAGTTCCGAAGCGAAGAGAAGGAACTTTCCGGTGTCCGTATAGTACAGGGGCTTCTCCCCCATGCGATCCCGGCCCAGATGCAGCTGCTTTTCGCGGGCATCCCAGACCGCGAATGCGAACATGCCGTTGAAGCGGCGGACAGACTCGACGATGCCCCACTGCTCAAAGGCCGCCAGCATCACTTCCGTGTCGGAGTGGCCGCGATAAGAGGGACGCGATTCCGGCGGAAGCCGGTCCAATTCGGCCCGCAACTCCTCGAAGTTGTAGATCTCTCCGTTGTAGATCAGGATGTAACGTCCGCTGGCAGACGTCATCGGCTGTGAGCCGGCTTCGGTCAAATCGATGATCGCCAGCCTCCGGAAGCCGAGAGCGGCTCCGGATTGTTCGTCCACCCACTCGCCGGAAGAGTCGGGTCCGCGGTGTCTCAGGGCGCAGGCCATGCGTGTGACCATCTGGCACAGGTCCTCACGTCCTGTGCTGGCCGAAAAATCCAGAAACCCGGCTATGCCACACATCTTTCGTTTGTACCTTGGCTGTTGCGCGGACCCGCGGCGATCCGTCTAGTTAGCGCAGGATCCGCCGGACTTGTCCACGTCCATGAAGTAATAAGAAATCAGATGGCAGGTGAGCATGTGAAGGTCCTCGATCCGTCCCATGTGGTTCGAAGGAACCACCAGGGCATGCTGGCACAGCGGCGCCAGGCGGCCACCTTGGTATCCGGTCAGGCCGAGCGTGACGCAGCCGATGGAATTGGCGTACTCCACTGCGCGCAGGACATTCGGGGAATTACCGCTGCCGCTGATGGCCAGGACGATGTCGCCGGGCCGGGCGAAGTTGCGAAGGTGTCCCTCGAAAACCACCTCATACCCGATATCGTTGGCGTACGCCGTGATGGTGGGCACCTGGTCGGTCAGGGCCATGATCCGGAATCGCTTTTCCCGCCCTACCGACGCGCCCTTCACCATGTCGACGACAAAGTGCGAAGCGGTGGCGGCGCTCCCGCCGTTGCCGAAGACGAAGATCTGGCGGTCCTCTTCGCGCGCTTGTTTCAGGATCTCAATGAACCGGCCCACCTGTTCCAGATCGAATGACCGCAACAGTCCGGAGATTTCCGTCCGGTAGTTTTCAAGAAAGGTGTGCAAGCGGTTCCTCCCCCAACATCGAGGCTTTGACGGATTCTATCATGAGGTCTAGCCGGCTTTTTGTCCCGCCACGACTATGCCCTGACTCCAGAAGTGCTTCAGCAACATGTTGGACATGACCACCTGTTTTCCCCTCAGCGTGGTGAAGCCCACTGACCGGGGCGTGAAGCCGTGCTTGCGCAGCAGCCTTTCGATGATCCGGAAACTGTACAACCGCACGTGCTCCGGAAAGTAGTCAGAAGACGGGTCGGTCAGGGGATCGTGCAGCTTGCCCTGCGCATAGTCCAGCAGGCGCACGACGTGAAAAGCGTTGGGCGTGGAAAGCACCAGCGATCCGCCGGGCTTCAGCACCCTATACGCTTCCTGCAGCATCATCGTCGGTTGAAACAGGTGCTCAATGATCTCCTGCGCGGACACGATGTCGGCGAAGGCATCCGGGATATCCAGTTTCTGGGTGACGTCCCCGTGGATCACTTGAAAGCCCTTGCTCTGCGCAATGGCCATGGACCTGGGATTCAAGTCCACGCCGAAACCGTTCACGGTGACCCCACGCTTGGCCAGCTCTCCGCGGCAATGGTCCAGAAACATGCCGACGCTGCAGCCCAGGTCGAGGAAGGTGGCCTGCTGAAGTTTCCGGCGCAGGACGATGTCGATGGCCACTTTGCTGGCCACCTTGTTCCAGGGCTTCAGGAACTCCGCGTCCGTACCCTGCTCGACGCTGTAATAGCGTCCGATCTCGTCCTGTGGGCTGGGCGCGTTTGCCGTGCCCAGTGCCTCGGGCTGCCCGTCAGCCATTGGTTTCCTTTCTCGACATCAGCTACCCACGTAGATGATCTTGCTGCCTTGCGGCTCGATCGCCAGCGGGAAACTGCGCAGGCCGCAGCGATCCATCGCGGCCGACACAGCCTCCTGCGTTCCCGGCGGGCAATAGAGCATCAGGAATCCGGCGCCACCGGCTCCCAGGATCTTGCCGCCCGTCGCGCCGGACTTTCTGGCCAGCTCGTACCAATCGTCGATCGCCTGCGTCGAGATGCCTCCGTTCAAGGTCTTCTTCAGTTCCCAATTGCGGTGCAGCAAAGCGCCGAAGCCGTCCAGATCATCGCGGCGCAGTGCGTCCCGGGTCTGCTGGGCCAGAGCGACCATCTGTTTCAGAGTCTCCTGCTTCAGCGGATCGCGCGCCGTGTCGGCGGACTGCCCGGCCAGGATGTCGCCGCTATCGCCGCGCAGCCCGATGTAGAACGACAATAGCCGTTCCTGAAGCTGCTTCTTGGTCTGAGGATTGCACACGATGGGATCGGCAAAGACCGTGCCATCCGGGTTGAACTGGAAGTAGTTCAGGCCGCCATAGGCCGCGGCATACTGGTCCTGCTTGCCGATCGGCTTCCGGCAGCGTTCGATCTCGATTTCGCACGCTTCCGCGGCCAACTGCTCGGCGGAACGGAATCTCCCGGTGAATGCGTACAACGCGTTCAGCAGGCCGACGGTCAGGCTGGAAGAGGAGCCCAGGCCGGTCCCTGCGGGGACGTCGGCGATGGTGGTGATCTCCACGCCGCCGGTCAGGCCGACAATCCGCATCGCCTCTCGAACCAGTTCGTGGTGCAACTGGTCTACCCGCTCGACGATCTCGGTGTGGCTGTAGGAGACGCGAATCGTGCTGTCGAAACGGGCGTTCACCGTCACGTAGACGTACTTGTTGGTTGCCGCGCTGACCACGGCGCCCGGGTGGCGCGAGTAGAACGACGGGAGGTCGGATCCGCCGCCGGCGAAGCTGACGCGGAACGGGGTCCGGGAGATGATCATGCCAAGATCCCCTGCAGCCGCGCATAGCGCTCCGCCGTGCCCATGTCGTAGAGCAGGTCTGCGGTATTGTAGCCGCGCACCATTTCGTCCGCGGCGATCATCGCCGGGAAAACGTCGCGCATGAAATCGGCCGCCGTTCCTTTGCCGGGGATGTAGCGCAACACTCTCTCATTCAACATATAGCAGGCGGCGTTGCCCAGGTTGCCGTACTCGGCGCTGCCCGGCTTGTGATGGATCGAGAGCACCCGGCAATCTCCGTCGAGTTGGACAACGTCGCTGTCATGAGGATGGCTGGTGGGATGGACCACCAGCGTTGCCGCGGCGCCGCTTTCACGATGAAAGCGATCGAATTGGGCGACATCGAGTTCACTGTAGACATCGCCGTAGTGCACCAGGAAGTTACCACGCAGTTGATTGCGGAACGCGTCCAGAGCGCCGGCGGTTCCCAGCAGGCGTTCCTCCCGGGAGTAGGTGATCCGCACGCCAAAAGCGCGGCCATCGCCAAAGTATCCGGTCACGGCTTCGG